>JANXEK010000009.1 GCA_025058595.1 Candidatus Bathyarchaeota archaeon | reverse complement strand
TAACCCCCGTAAGCTTGAAAAGAGTTGCAGTATCCCTATCGGCTATAACAGCTATACCACCCAACCCAGTTGTAATGGGATATTCGTGTCTATCATAAGCTTTTCTATCCCATACAATCTAGCGGGATCTACGCTATCCCATCATAGCATGGAAGAATTTTAGATCGACGCTACAAATGGTACCAGGTTAAACTGTAGACTTTCATACATCTTCGATCCCCATCTAAGGTTGATAATGTAAATCCGTTAGGTATTGGAGAGTACTCCCCAGACTCCTATCTGTGATGGAGGGCAAACCATCTAGATTTGAATAATGAAAAGCCGTTATTCATGGATAGCTAGAAGTCTTTACACCTGGATGCCCATATCCCTCAATCTACTAGAAGATTATGCTTCTGGAAAGAGTTTAGTAGTCTGGATTTTAAGGGATAAAACTATATATCCACACTTCTTCGCCATACTCTGATAGAGGATAGCGGTATGCTGGTGAAGGGTACTATATCTAGGGTAGCCGGACCGTTCGTAACAGCGAAGAATGCTACCGGACTACGTATGTATGAACTCGTTAGGGTCGGTGAAGAAGGCATCATAGGTGAGGTTATAGGGTTGAGCGGAGATAATGCGTTCATACAAGTCTATGAGGAAACAGCAGGTTTAAAACCTGGTGAACCCGTAGAAGGGACTGGAAGACCACTCTCTGTAGAGCTTGGACCAGGGTTAGCGGGTTGTATGTTCGATGGGATACAGAGACCGCTCCATATCCTACAGGATATGGCTGGATTCTTCATAAGGAGGGGGTTAACCCCTAACGCTCTGGATAGGGGTAGGAAATGGTTCTTCCAACGAGCAGTTAAACCTTGGTCAAAAGTCTCGGGTGGAAGCGTGCTAGGTTATGTAGATGAAACTCCCGTCGTTAAGCATAAGGTCCTCGTACCACCAGATGTCGGAGGAGTTTTAGAATACATAGCCCCCGAAGGGGAGTATAGCGTCGAGGATGTTATAGCAGAGTTAAGGCGGGATGGGGAGAAAATCCGTTTAAAGCTTATTCATAGTTGGCCTGTGAGGAAGCCTAGACCCTATAAGTATAAGATACCACCAGATATACCTTTAAAAACTGGACAGAGGGTTATCGATACATTCTTCCCAGTTGCTAGAGGTGGGACTGTCGCTATTCCAGGAGGGTTCGGAACTGGGAAGACAGTCCTTCAACATACCCTAGCTAAATTCGCCGATGCAGATATAGCGATCTTCGTTGGCTGCGGTGAAAGGGGGAATGAGATGGCTGGGCTTATAGATGAGATATCGAAGCTTAAGATTCCTGGGACAGATTATCCGCTTATGAATAGAACCGTTCTAATAGTTAATACATCTAATATGCCTATAGCAGCTAGGGAGGCTAGCGTATATACAGGGATCACTATAGCTGAGTATTACAGGGATATGGGTTATGATGTATTGTTGATGGCGGATTCAACTTCTAGATGGGCTGAAGCTTTGAGGGAGGTATGTGGTAGGTTGGAGGAGATGCCTGGAGAGGAAGGATATCCAGCATACCTAGCTACAAGGCTAGCTGAATTCTACTCTAGAGCTGGTAGGGTTGTCACTTTAAACGGTGAAGAAGGATCTGTAACAGTAGTCGGAGCCGTATCGCCTCCTGGAGGAGACTTTTCTGAGCCTGTAACGCAAACCAGCCTCAGGCTTATAAAGGTTTTCTGGGCTTTAGATTTCAGTTTAGCTCATAGAAGACATTTTCCCGCTATAAACTGGCTTAGAAGCTATTCCATGTACCTAGATTCTATGAGAAGCTGGTATGAGAGGCAGGTAGCTCCAGATTGGGTTAAAGTTCGTGAAGAAGCTATGAGTATCCTCAGAGAGGAGGAGGAGCTTAGAGAACTTATAGCTTTACTCGGTCCAGAAGTTTTAACGGAAACCCAGAAATTAACGCTTGAAATAGCTAGGATGGTTAGAGAATACTTCCTGAGGCAGAGTGCATTCCACCCGATAGACTCGTATTGCCCCCTAGATAAAACTTACCATATGCTTAGACTTATACTCAAGTTACGTGAAAAGATGAGCATCGCGGTCGAGAAGGGTGTCTCCCTAGCTGAGCTTCTAAAGATGCCGATTATCGAGGAGATAGCTAGGATGAAGATCATACCTTACGATGAATTCAAGAAGTCTATCGAAAGGGTGGAGTATGAAGTAGATAGGCTGCTAGAAAAGGTTATAGGGAGGGAGAAGGGTTGAGGGAACGTTACAAACCAGTTTATAGCGGTTTAAGCTTCTCGACTGTTAAAGAGGTTAGGGGGCCGCTCCTATTCGTAGAAGCTAAAGGTGTAAGTTTCGGTGAACTCGTAGAAGTTGTATCCCATACCGGTGAAGAGAGGCTTGGACAGGTTATCGAAGTAGCTGAGAATATAGCGGTCATACAGGTTTTCGAAGGAACATCTGATTTGGAGGTTGAGAAGACTAGGGTTAGATTCACCGGTGAACCGGTTAAACTCGGGGTTTCCATGGATCTGTTAGGTAGGGTTTTCGATGGGAGGGGTAGAGTTATAGACGGCTACCCGGATCCGATCTATGTAGATGAGTGGGATATCCATGGCGCACCTATAAACCCATACTCTAGAGCTCACCCATCAGAGTTTATCCAAACCGGAGTATCGGTTATAGATGGAATGAATCCTCTCGTCAGAGGTCAGAAGCTTCCGATATTCTCAGGCTCCGGTCTTCCACATATGCTACTAGTTTCACAGATAGTACGGCAGGCTAAGGTTAGAGGGGAGGAGGAGGCTTCCATAGTCGTATTCGGAGCTATGGGTATAACGGCAGATGAAGCTAGATGGTTTAAAGAGGATTTCGAAAAGATGGGCGTCATGGATAGAACCGTTATGTTTGTAAACCTAGCTGAAGATCCTGCTATCGAGAGGCTCTTAACACCGAGGTTAGCTCTCACGGCTGCAGAATATTTCGCCTTCGAACAGGATATGCATACTCTAGTCATACTTAGCGATATGACTAACTACTGTGAGGCTCTTAGGGAGATCTCAGCTGCTAGAGAGGAAATACCTGGGAGACGAGGATACCCTGGTTACATGTATACGGATCTAGCTTCGATATACGAGAGAGCTGGGAGGATTAGAGGGGGGAAAGGCTCCGTGACACAGATACCCGTCCTAACGATGCCTGAGGATGATATAACCCATCCTATACCGGATCTGACAGGCTATATAACAGAGGGGCAGCTTATAATGGATAGAGATCTGTATAGGAGGGGTATATATCCGCCTATAAACCCGCTTCCATCGCTTTCAAGGCTTATGGATGCCGGTATAGGCCCAGGTAAGACTAGGAGGGATCATAAACAGCTCTCCGATCAGCTTTACTACTGCTACGCTGAAGGCGTAGCTATCAGGGAGGCTGCTATGATATCAGGTGAAGCTGGTTTAACGGAGAGAGATAAATTGTACTATAGATTCGCAGATGAGTTTGAGAGGAGATTCATAAATCAGGATCCATACGAAGATAGAGATATAGAAGAGACACTCGATATAGGCTGGGAGCTTCTAGAACCGTTCCCTGAAGTCGAGCTTGCGAGGATAGATCCATCTTTGATAAGAGAGTACCATCCAAGATATAGACGTAGGATGGGTTGAAATTGTCTGCAACCGAGCTTACAGCAGTACCCATAACTAGAGAAGGTTTACTTAAACTTCAGAAGAGGAAAACCTTAGCTCTAGCTATAATCGATCTATTGAGTAGAGATTTAGATACCCTGGTGAAGATGTTCCTCCAACTAATTAAGGATATCGAAAAGCTTAGAAACGATCTATACGAAACCCTACATGATGCATACGAATCATGCTCTGAGGCTAAGATGATCATCGGTACCAGAAGGTTCGAACAACTAATCCTAGAAGATGTGGAGGATGTATTCGATGTAGAAGTTGGCGAGAAGAGGTTAGCAGGAGTTCGCCTTATCAATGTCTCAATACCATACTTAAATCTTATAGAGAAAAATACCATCCAGACAACCTATAATATATTGGATACCTCCGCTAAATTAGATGAAGCTATCTCTAGGATGAGGAAGACGTTAAAGATGCTAGTTAAGCTTGCTGAAGCTGAAGCTACCATAAATACCGTAGCTCGAGCTATGCAGATCACAAGGAAGAAAATAAACATGATACAATATAGGTTTATACCCGATATAGATAGAACCATGCGCTACATAGAATCTATATTGGAGGAGAGAGCTAGAGAAGATACTATAAGGATAAGGATTCTTCAAAAGAAGAGGAAAGCGTATTAAACTACTAAAGCATAGCTGCTATTATGAAGGCTACCGCTAACCCATAAATCGCTATAGCTTCGCAGAAGACAACATATATAAATGTTTGACTAAAGATTTCAGGCTTCTCAGCTACGGCACCTACCGCTGCCGTGCATGTTCTAGCTAAAGCATATCCTGCACCCAAACAAGCCAACCCAACAGATACAGACATAGCAATAAAGCCTACACTCTTCGTTTCCAGGTTTGTAGGATCTTCCGTTTCCTTAGCCGTAACTGTAGATGCAGACATCAATCCCACCCCTAAAGTGGATACCATTAAGGAAGCCAGCAAAGCTAGGAATATAGCCTTTTTCATAATGAATCAACCTTGGTTTTAGGTTTAAAAAGCCCTATATTTAAAGTTTAGGTTAATAGCATAGGGATAAATTTTTAAGAGCATAATATCTAAACTGGATGAATGAATATGGCGGATTTATTAGAAGCTATAAGGAGGATTGAAGAGGAAGTTAAAACGGTCGTCGAGGAGGCGAAGAAGAAGGCTAAGTTTATGATCGATGAAGCTTTTCTGAAAGCCGAAAAAGAAGCAGAGGATGCGAGATTAAGGATTATCAGAGAAGCTGAGGAAGAAGCTAGAAGGATTGTAGCTGAAGCCGAAAGAAATGCTGAGGTGATGATGAAGGATATAAAGCGTAAAGCGGAGGAAGACGCTACTAGGTTAAGAATGGAGGCAGCTCTCAGAATACATGATGCTGTAGATTTTGTAGTGAAACAGGTACTAGGATTAAGGTGAGTATACTTGGCGAATATACAGGTAAAAGCACTACCGAGGGAGAAGTTTCTAGAGAGAATAAGGTTACGAGGCGAGGAGGAAGCTAAGAGAATCATAGCTGAAGCTGAAGCTGAAGCTAGACGTATTATCGGTGAAGCTAGGGAGAAGGCTAGTATAGAGGCTAAGAGTGAAGCTGATAGGATAATCAAAGAAGCTAGAGAGAAAGCTTTAACGATAAAACGTATAGCGGAGGCACAAGCTAGGCTAGCCTACAGGTTGAGAATCCTTGAAGAGAAGAATAAGTTGATCGAAATGGTATTCGATAAGGCAAAAGCTCGTTTAAACGAGGTAGCGTCATCGGTAGAATATAGGGATATCTTGGAGAATCTTATAATCGAGGCTGCTATAGCTATCGGTGGAGGACATCTGAAGGTTATCCTACCTAGACCCTGCCAGGTAGATCTAGATAATATAGCTGCGACGCTGGAGAGGGAGACTGGTGTTAAAACTAGGTTTGAACTTGTATTGGAGCATAGCAATTTCTCGGGAGGAGTGATCGTTACTAGCGTCGATGGGAAGGTAGTATACGATAATACGTTCGAAGGTAGGATGAAGAGGATGAAGAAAGATATTATAAAGGGTGTAGCCCTAATCCTATTCCCAGGTGAAAAGGAATCTATCAAAAGGTGATGCGGATACGATCCTATCAGCTAGGATGGTTCCAATAAGGATATACATCCATGAAGATAGGTTGAACAGCTTTCTCTATGAGCTTGGAAAGCTTAGATGCTTCCAATTTACAGATGCTCGTGGATCTATCAAAGATGCTCAATATGTAGAGTCTGGAGAAACCTTATTCAGGATATCATCTATACTCACAAGGTTAAACTCCCTCCTGTCAGCTCTAAAGGTAGAGGTTAAAGAGAGGGTTGATCTACCAGTAGCTGAGAGCTTGGAGCATATTCTAGATGAAGTTGAAAAAGAAGTTGGACATGTAGAGGATGAAGTTATAAAACTTCAAAGTGAGATAGCTGAATTGAGACGTAGAGGAGTCGGTGGGGACGAAATTAGAGTACTCGAAGATAAAATTTCTAGGATAGCTATGGAGAAGGGGAAAGAACTCTCCTCTTACCTATCTATGCTGAGAAACCTTAAAGCTATAGAGGAGGCCAAGAGGTTTATGGCTAAGATGATGAATGTGTATATAATAGAGGGATGGATACCAGAAGAGAGGGTTAAGGACCTCTCCACCTGTGTAGAGAAGTGTGAAGGGTATGTCGAAGTAGTCTCCGGGAGTAGAGAAGCACCTACAATTGTAAAGAATCCAGGCTTCTTAAAAGTCTTCGAAAAGTTGGTAAAAACTTATGGATTGCCAAGCAGTAGGGAGATAGATCCTACCGTATTCTTCATAGTATCCTTTCCTCTGATATTTGGTATGATGTTCGGCGATGTAGGCCACGGTATACTATTACTTCTCTTCGGCTCCCTCCTACATCTGCTCAGTCGAAGAATGAAATATGAACCTAAAGGATTCATAAGCTACATCCTTAATGCAGGCTCTTTAATGATCATATGCTCTCCCACGACTATAGGCTTCGGCTTTCTCTACGGAGAATTATTCGGAAGCCACGAATGGTTTGAAATGGTTACTGGTCTTCATAAGCCTCTCTGGTTCTCACCTCTAAAGGAGCCTATGCTCCTATTCAAGTATGCGATCCTAATCGGAGTTGTTCAAATAAGTTTCGGATTGATTCTGGATCTAGCTAACAAGTTGTTGAATAGAATGTTTAAGGAGGCGATCATAGGGCCGATTATGTGGATGTGGTTGTACTGGAGTGGTGTATACCTAGTGTTAACCTACGGTTGGAACGTATTCAGAATAGTCTTCAATCTCAACATATCGGGGCCATTCCTCATCCTACCATTTGCTGTGATGGTTGCTATTAGAACACTTTTTCATGGTATAGATGGTATAGCTGAATCGCTGGAGCAGTTTATATCGTCTCTCTCTCATACGCTTTCCTACGTAAGGATTCTAGCTCTTAACATGATTCATGGGGTGTTCAGTAGACTTTTCCTCCCGGCAAATCCGTTGATGTTTATAGCATTTACATTCGGGACTATATTCGTAATTCTAGGCTTCGAGCAACTTCTAGCATTCATTCATACGTTAAGGCTACATTGGGTGGAGTGGTTCAGTAAATTCTATCGAGGGAATGGTATAGAGTTCAAACCGTTTGCGATAGAGTTTTGAGGAGGAGGAGAGATGCATATAGGTAAATTTTATCATATCGCTATAGCTATACTACTCCCTCTGCTAGTTCTCACAGGGTTCATCATCGGCTGGTTTGTAGGGGGTTTATTCGATAGGCTTCCACGTATAATACTATCCTCCATAGGGGGGATAATAGGGCTTACTATAGGCTCTCTAATTATATATGTGATAATTAAACGTATAGCCATAGGTAAAGCTAAGAATACTCGTAGAGCTATACTCGAATCAGTAAGCCTCGATATCTAGCGGAGGGCATAATACATGAAGATAGGTTCCGACTACGCGCAATCTATAGGAGTAATAGGTGCGTTGAAATCTTTCATGTTAAAACCGGACCATTACGAGATGATGATGAGGGTTAGAGACTTCTCTAGGATCCTAACACCTTTGAGGGATACAGTGTATTCATCGATTCTATCCGAAGTACTCGATATACCGGATATAGAGAGAAGATTACTGATGCATTACTACGATGTATTCCGTAAAGTTTTAGCCGCCGCTCCATCGACCGTTAAGCCTACTCTAGAAGCGATCTATGAGAGATATGAGCTAAGCTGTTTAAAGACTATGATCAGGTTTTTAGCTCGAAAGATCGATACAGCAACGGCTCTTAGGATGATAATACCAGTAGGTAGATACGATGTGGATACTTGTAAGCGTATCCTATCCGTAGGAAATGTACCGCGCATAGTAGATTTTATAGAGGATAGAGGGTTGAGGGAAGCTATACTATCGTATATGAAGATTTTCATGGAGACTGGATCTACTATACCGTTAGAATCCGCCATAGACAGGTATGCTATGATCAAGGTATGGAATTCCTTGAAAGGGTTAACAGGCTATGATGAAGAAGTATCGAAGCACCTTATAGGGATCGAAACTGATATGATGAACATAGTCGCGGCTCTAAGAGCTAAGAATATGGGGATGGATCCGATAGATGTTAAAGGGCTTCTAATACCTGTGTACTATAGGGTAGGGGAGAGCACACTTACTAAAGCTATCTATGCGCGTTCACTCCTCGAAGCTATAGGATATCTAGCTGAAACACCTTATAGAGTAATCCTAGATTTACCTAAGATAAAGGGTGAGGAAGATTTATTTAGGATCGAGGTAGGACTTAAACGCTATCTAGCTAGAGAGTCAGCTATGGTTTTCTGGGGAAGCTGGCTTCATGCAGGTATTATAATCGGTTTCCTAAACCTAAAGTTTTACGAGGTATGCGATCTAATAACCATAATAAATGGTAAAGCTGAAGGGCTAGATATTACTAATATACGTGAAGCTCTCATAATGCTCCAAGCTGGAGTATTATGATTACTAATAATAGAGCGAGTAATGTTAGAGTAACGGTTAGCATATTATACGATAATACCCCTGTCTGAAGTTTCCTCGTTAAACGCGATAGCTGGGATACACATCCGGCGACTATATAGTTGGATCTATCTATAGCTCCCTCGATCCATCTATAGGCGTAGTATGCCAGATTAAGGATACCTTTAGTGAAAACTTCCGTATATAGCCACTCCAACGATGCAATTTTAAGTAATGTAATCTGGATACCTAGAATCGAGTTAGGTATAATCCATCCTCTGGATATCGTTACGTAAACTGTAGAGAAGCCTATAGCTAGACTGATGACCGTTATTAGTAGAGGTATAGGTTCTACGACTATATGCTCTAGATTCATCAAGTAGGTTAGATAATCTACGTATGTTAACGATGTTAGAGTTAAAGCTGCTAATAGGATTACAGGTGTAGCCATAGTGTATGGTAGCTTTGTAGATCCCCCACTCTGGATCCCAGTCGAAACGTATAGTATCCATCTAAAGTTGTATACTATCGAAAGAAAGGCCGCTACGATCATTAAAGAGGCGATCGGGTATCCTAGCTTCAGAGAGAAGCCTAGAAGCATATCCTTACTCCAGAAACCTAGAGTAGGCGGTAAACCTATAAGCCCTAGAGCTCCTATTACAGCTAGAGCGAAGAGGAGCGGGGATCTTTTACAACAGCCTCTAAGCTTTCTTATATCTACCGTCCCAAAAAGTCGAAGCATCAAGCCTACGCATAGAAACAGTATGCCTTTACTTAAAGCGTGGTTTAACATATGGAGTAGAGCTCCGGTGAATCCGTGACCATGGATTGCTAGGATCGAGAATCCTAGCAGTATGTAGCCCATGTGACTCATGCTCGAGTATGCTAGTATCTCTCTTAGATCATCCCTTATCGAAGCCATAGCTCCGCCATATAGAGCTGTTAGGAGAGCTAGAACTGCGACGATATTTTGAAGATCCCATCCTACAGCTTCATGGAAGATCTGGATAACCCTGACTATACCGTAAACTCCAAGCTTACTCATAACACTGCTTAGAATCATCGCTACAGGTATCGGAGCGTTTACATAAGCTGAAGGTATCCAGCCGTGGAATGGCCAGATAGCCATCTTAACAGAAAATCCTAGAATCATGAGAGCAGCTATAAGCGTAAGTATTTCCGGTTTCAGATGATATTCACGGATAAGATAGGGCAGAATACGCATATCGAGCGAACCAAACGATACGTAAATCAAGATCAACCCTGCTAGGAGTAGCCCTCCCCCTAGCCTCGAAAATAGGAAGAACCTTATAGCTGTAGACCAACGGGCTCCGTATCCCCATTTAGCTATGATGAAGACCGGTATCACTACCGTGAACTCCCAGAAGAAGAATAGTATAGCTAAATCCACGGCTAGAACGGCTCCCGTCATAGTGAAAGCCATGAGGGATAGAAGCCCGAAGAATAGGCCGTGTTCATCTCGATTTCTCATGTATTCGACCGAGTAAATCGATGCGAAGACGGATAGAAGCCCCACCATGATTGCAAGCGTAAGACTTAACCCGTCAGCTCTAAGTCCAAACTTTGATGGTAGTATATGCGTCCACATATACTCCTCATATACTTCACCTCTAGATACCTCCGGTATGATCGTTATGAGGAAGAGCGTAGCTAGAGCTAACCCGGAAGCCGTTAGGAAGCCTGTACGATTCTTCAGTACCCGCCCGGCTAGGTAGGATATGATAGATGTTAGGATGAGGATCGACATCGCATATGCGAGGAACGGCATCATCATCGATCACCCCATTCACTAACTAGCTAAGATTAATCCCTCTATCACCGGCGATACTATATTCATCAAGATCGTAGGATAGATCCCTAGGATTATAGCTAATACGGCTAGAACCAGTAGTGGAGCTAACATTAACGATGGAGGTTCATGGGATTCCTCCGCAGCTTTACTGATTTCTTCGAAGAAAACCCTCTTTACAGTCCAGAGCCCATATCCAGCTGTTAAGGTTACAGCAGATGTAACAGTTAAGATCGATACGATAAACCTAATCGTATCTAGACCTCCGATAGGCTTCAGAACGGTATAGATAGAGCCTAAAAATATGTATAGTTCACCCCAGAATCCTAGTAGTGGGGGAACTCCTGCTAAACCTAGGAAACCTATTATCGCTACGATCGTCGTTATAGGCATCCTTGAAGCTAAACCACCCAATTCACTTATCCTCCTAGTCCCGGCTTCATGGATGAGTATACCTGAAACCATGAAGAGAACTGCTTTACATAAACCATGGCTTAAATAGATCAATATAGATCCTAGGATGCTTACAATCGAAAGATTTGCTACCCCAAAGAACATGTAGCCCATCTGGCTTATACTGGAGTAGGCTAGAAGTCTCTTCATATCATCTTGACTTAAAGCCATTAGACCTCCGTAGATTATGGTTAGGAAAGCCCATACAGCTAACGGTAAACTATATACTTGGAAGAAGCGGGGGAAGAATCCTAAAGCCATCCTAATAACACCATACCAACCTATACCTATCATAGCGGGTGAAAGAAGCGCGCTTATAGGTGTAGGGGCTTCGGCATGGGCATGTGGAAGCCATATATGTAAACCTAGAACTGCTATCTTAACTAGGAATCCTATAATCATAGCTACAGCTACACCTACCTCCAAAGTAAACGGGATACCAACGCTTCGTAGCATAGCCTTCACACCTTCAATCGATGTAGTACCAGTAATCCAGTAGACTAGCGTTATGGATGCTAATAGTATCAAAGCTCCTACATGCGTCCATAGAAAGTACATGAAGGCTATCCTCTCCCTCTCACCGTAACCCCATCTAGCTATCAATATGTAGCTCGGTATCAACATGAGCTCATAGAATATATAGAATTCGATTAGATCCGTAGCTAGAACGGTGCCGAGCATACCCGCTACGTACAGCAGGTATAACGCATAGTAGCTTCCATAATCCTCAGGTTCATCTCCTACCCTGTGTTTCATATAGGGCATCGAGTATATAGCTATAACAGTCGATAGGATCGCTACGTTAGAAGCGAAGGGGATGCTTAACCCATCTAATTTGAAGCCGATAGACCAACCCATACCGGGAATCCATGGATACGATTCTATGTAACCTGCACCCGAGACGGCAAGTATCAGGGCTGTAGAGTATGATAAGATAGCGAACGCTAGCCAACCTACATTATAGGATAGCTTCCTACCTAGCATATAGACCAGCGGAGCTGAGAGTATCGGTATAAGGACTGACTGTATCAAGATAGGAAGACTCATCTACGACACCCCACGAATATTATCGGTATGATAGTAAAGGTTACAGGTATATTCACTACGAATACCAAAAGCTATCAGATAGGATGGCTTGCAGAAGGATACGAACCGATAAAGCCATGCTTCGATAGACATCAAATCTCAACCTCCAAGGATAGGTGCGACGTAGGAGCCTATATCTAATGCAGCCCTACCTGCAAGCTCAGCCATAGATATAAGTAAACCTGGGTATACACCTATAGCTACGCATAGCGTAGCAAGTATAACCATCCCAGCTATCATAGATGCCGGAGCCTCCTCGACTTCAGGGAGATCGCTTCTAGGCTCTCTAAGCATTATACGTTGTAAGAGTCTCAGATAGTATGCTACAGAGATCAAGAAATTCGTTATTAGTATAGCGGTTTGCAGGTATAGCTCGCATCGAATCGATGCGAATATTATTAGAAGTTCGCTTATGAAGCCGTTAAGCCCAGGTATACCTGCTATAGCTAGGAGACCTATCGAGAATAGTACTCCGGTTAGCTTCATCCTCCTACCTATACCTTCGAGTATAGATATATCTCGTGAGCCGGTTGCATGATAGAGGGCGCCTGCAGCCATGAAGAGAAGACCTTTCATCATAGCATGATTGAATACGTGGAGGAGCCCTGCAGAAATAGACTGAACGGTCCCTATCGATAGAGCGAACGTCACATACCCTATCTGCGCTATACTACTATACGCTAGAAGCCTCTTAACATCCGTCTGAAGCATAGCTGTAAGATTCCCTATGAACATCGTGAAGAATGCTAGTATAGAGAGGGTCATACCCCAGTATGCGTAGAGTGGCTGGAAGAGTATGTAGAATCTGAGTAGGCCGTAGACGCCGGTCTTTATCATAACCCCTGATAATAGGGAGCTTATGGGGCTTGGAGCTGCTGGGTGAGCATCTGGAAGCCATGTATGCATAGGAGCTATAGCTGCTTTAATACCGAATCCCACTATAAGGAAGGATATAGCTAGAATTAGCCATGGATCCGATACTAGTGTAGGAGTCCTCGTAGCGAGAGCTATACCTGCAAAGTTCAAAGTCCCTGCTATACCATATATTATAGCTATACCTGATAGCATGAGAGCCGATCCGGCACTACTCATAACTAAGTATTTGAACCCTGCTTCTACCGGCTCCCATCTATCCTTACGGAAAGCTACCAGAGCATACGAGGAAATGCTCATGATCTCCCAAAATAGGAAGAACGTGAAGAAATCTCCAGCCGATACCACTCCTATCATACCTAGTATCATAGCTGAGAGGAGGGTATAGTAGCTGTTGAGACCTGTATCACGGCTCATGTAGGATGTGGAGTATATCGAGGAAGCTAACCCGACTAGTAATATCGGCAATATAAAGAAGACCGATACCATATCGACTATGAAGCTTGAATGGAGTAGGGATGAGGCTGGATAGACTAGCACACCTATACGATGAATTAATCTTAGAAGAAAGATGAAGGGGATGAAGGGTAAGGCTAAGATTAATGATGAATACCACTCTCTAAGATACTTTACACGTAGCCTATCTGATACCCAGCCGACTATGGGTATAGTGCAACAGCCGAACGCGAGTGTCCATATGATCAGCTCTATCAGCTATACTCACCCCCTCAACCTACGTAGCTTCCTGACATCTACCGTTCCATATACTCTGTATACGGCTAGTATGAGAGCTAATGCTACGGCTGTCACACCTCCAGCAGACGATATGGAGAGTATAGCTAAGCTTTGAGGTAGAAGCTCGACGTATCCTGGAACCCTATATGCTCCGAATGTTACGATCAGTATATTCGCCGCGTTAATAAGTATCTCTATCGAGATTATCATCTTGATCATATGCTTTTTAGAGTAGAATCCGTATAGCGCGACAGCGATCAAAGCTACGCTACATAGTATTATAGGTTCTAGCATAGCTAACTCCTCCTAAGGAGAGCTATACATGAAGCTGCAGATACTAGTAGTAGTAGGCTTAAAACCAGTATATCGAGCCATCTATAACTCCATAGGAAGGATGCTGATTCAGGTCCTACGATAACATCTCCTACAGGAGCATAGGGGGATGGGAAACGCTTCACAGCCGTAGGCTTATACATGAGGACGATGTATGAGAGTGTAAGAATCGTGAGTATGAGTATAATATATGCTGGGATACGATTAGCTACGCTAGTCATCTCCCTCACCTTTACCTATAGCTATAACCGCTGCTAGGAATAGCGCAAGTATAGCTCCACCGTATATTAGAGCTTGGAAAACCGCTACGTAGGGAGCGTTAAGGATCCAGTATACGGCCGCTATAGATAGACACATAGCGCCGAACGATATTATACTTTTAAGGAGATCTTCAAATTCTAACGCAAGTATAGCTAGGATAACCGATAACGCTGCTAATACTGATTCGAGTAGCATTGTATTAATCCTCCATAGCTAAGTATCCTACACGAAACTGTAGGATAACGGTATTTTATTAAAGCTTAAAGTCTGTATAGCTACGTATACTTAGTAGATCTTTTAAACCTAACTGAAGAATGGGTTTAGATTATATGTATCGATGAAAATTTTTGTATAGCAGTATAATAAGCTAAAGCTTAGATATATCAAACCTATAGGCGTAGATAGGGGATGAGACTATGATAGATATGATACTCAGTATAGCAATACCCCTACTTTTCGCGTTAGCAATCTATTGGATCGGAGGGAGGATATCGGCTAAAGGATCGGCTAACCCGGGTAAAGTTAAACCCTACGCGTGCGGGGAGGATCTACCAGGTGTGAAATCTAACCTAGACATAACGAGGTTTTACGTCTACCTGGTATACTTCATGATCTTCGATATTCTAGGAGTAATACTCTCGCTAGCTTTCACAGCTAACCCGATCTACATAGCTTTATTTATCGCACCGACTATAGCAGCTCTACTCTTCATAGCTATCAGAGTAGAGGATGTAGGGGGTTAACATCGTGGATCTGATATCAACCATATTGGAGATGACCATATTCCCAGGAGTATTGTTCGTAACTATGCTTTCGCTAATCTATGAATGGCTGGATAGGAAGATCTACGCTAGATTGCAACATAGGTATGGCCCACTCTACACAGGACCATCAGGTATCCTTCAACCTCTAGCAGATATAGTGAAACTTCTATCAAAAGAGGATATAGAACCTGAGGTAGCGGATAAATGGATCCTCAGATTAACGCCTATAGTACTCTTAACACTACCACTCGCAGCCTCCATGTACATACCCATGCTGAAGCTAGATAGAGGCTTCGTATCGTTTGAGGGAGATCTAGTATTCATACTACTACTATTAACGTTATACGGTGTATGTATAGTATTAGCAGCTTGGGCTTCAACCAATAGATTCGGCTCTATCGGCGGTATACGCACAGCTATACAGCTATTCAGCTTCGAGATACCCCTAGTGATATCCTTACTCGCACCATCCATAGATGTCGGGACTTTATCGATAGGAGGATTAATCCTCTGGCAGAGTAGGAACCTGCCGTTCATACTATTGCAACCTATAGGTTTCATAGTAGCTTTCCTATGCTTTATAGGGGAGCTCGAAAGGATACCGTTCGATATTCCTCATGCCGAGACAGAGCTTGTAGCGGGATGGATGACAGAGTTCAGCGGTAGGAAGCTAGCTTTGATAAGATTGAGTATGGATGTGGAGCTACTGATCGCTAGTATGCTCCTCGCATGCGTGTACCTTGGAGGTGGAGCCGGACCTATACTACCCCCTATCGTATGGCTGATACTGAAATCGATTATGATCCTAGCATTAATGTCTAACGTGAGAGCACTGCTAGCTAGATTTCGTATAGACCAGGTTGCTAGAGGAGCATGGATGATACTAACGCCTCTAGCTCTCATCCAAACCCTATTATCCGCTACCTTTTAACCGTGTATCCCATCTCGTCCTCACAGCTTTCGATAATAACTGTTCAAGCTTACGCTTACATAGATACAACTCTACAGGTCCATATCCGGAGTAAAGTTCGAGTATCATCGGAGTTTTAATACCTGATAAGATTGAAGCTATGGATTCATAGTCTAGATCGCCTACCCCTACCGGTAAATTCTTGAAAGCTAAATCAGCGGTTATATCGTTGATATGAACGATCTTAACAGCATCCACTATACTCTTTATGATCTTCGCTACATCGAAGTCGTATGTCGCTGCGGCGGATATATCTATGCATAGACCTAGATTATCCCGATCGACTTCATCTAGAAGTCTACGCATATCTTCAACGCTTTGTATGATCTTCCTAGAACCTACTTCGCCATTCTCGAAAGCTACGATCAATCCGTAGGACTCCGCTTCACTACATATGGACTTACAGCTTTCTACAAGCCCCTCCCATGAGGTTCCTCCACTCATAGAAGCTGGTGTGAAGCTTACTATTCCAGCTTTCAATCTTTTTGCAAGTTTAAGCATCTTTTTAACGACCTCCTCGTATCTACGAGCTAATCGAGGAGTATCGACGAATAGACTTCCAGCTTCGATGCTTACGACGTTAACCACCCCCTTCTCAACAGCATTCTCTATTATCTTAGCTTCCTCTAAGCTTATCCTACTATCTGCTATGCTATCCGCTTCATCTGGGCTTCTAACGCACTCTACATCAAGATAGCTGAAGCCGAAGTGTATAAGGAGACGGAGCCAATCTAATATAGGCCTCTTGATATTATGTGTTGAAGCAGCTATAACGTAGGTTTCAGATACTTCCATCCCTGTCGCTACACTCTCCAACTTATTTCTTAGCTCTGGTTTAACTAAAAGTTTATCCGTAAAGGTGGATAGAGAAGGTAGCTGGGGATCCGTTTGTCATCCGCAAAATCATCTAGGATACCAGATTTCTATAAGTTTTCCGTAGAGGAGAGGCTGAGAATGGTTAAGGAGTACGCAGATCTAACCGATGAGGAGGTTGAACTCCTAAGGACAGGTAGGTTAAGCTACGATATAGCTGACAGGATGATAGAGAACGTCGTAGGGTTGATGTCTATGCCGTTCGCCGTAGCTACAAACTTCCTTATAAACGGTAGAGATTATCTAGTACCTATGGTCATAGAGGAGCCTAGCGTAGTAGCTGCAGCTAGTAACGGAGCTAGGATGGCGAGGGTTAAAGGTGGATTCCACGCATCTAGCACAGAACCCATAATGATAGGACAGATACAAGTTGTGAATCCTCTGAATCCCTATAGAGCGAAACTTGAACTTCTAGGACGTAAAGATGAGATACTGGATCTAGCTAACAGTAAGGATCCAGTACTGGTTAAGCTTGGAGGGGGGGCTAAGGATCTGAAGGTAAAGGTTCTAGAAACCTTCAGGGGACCTATGGTTATCGCTGAACTATTAGTGGATTGTAGGGATGCTGCAGGTATGAACGCCGTGAACACTATGGCTGAAGCTGTAGCGCCGCTCATAGAGCGTATAACCGGTGGTAGGGTTAGACTTAGGATAGTTTCGAACCTAGCTTCTTACAGACTTGCTAGGGCATGGGCTATATTCGATAGGGATATCGTGGGAGGGGAGGACGCCGTCGAAGGTATACTAGATGCATACGCTTTCGCCTTAGCTGATCCATATAGGTGTGCGACGCATAATAAAGGTATAATGAACGGAATAATAGCCGTAGCTCTAGCGACAGGTAACGATCATAGAGCCATAGAGGCTGGCGCACATGCCTACGCGGCTATGGATGGAAGGTATAAGCCTCTAACTACATGGGATAAAACACCTGACGGTGATCTTGTAGGGACTATAGAGCTACCGCTAGCCGTAGGTATAGTCGGCGGAGCTACACGTAGCCATCCTGCAGCTAGGATAGCTCTGAAGATACTAGGCGTGAAGACTGCTAGAGAGCTTGCAGAGGTTATGGCATCGGTAGGTTTAGCTCAGAATCTAGCGGCGCTGCGTGCTCTAGCTACCGAAGGTATACAGAAAGGTCATATGAAGCTACACGCTAGAAATATAGCTATAGCGGCTGGAGCTACAGGAAACCTTATAGATGAGGTGGCTAAGAGGATGGTTGAAGAAGGTGTGATAAGGATAGATAGAGCTAGAGAGATACTCGCAGAGCTGACAGGTATAGGCGGAGAAACTGTTTGAAACGACTTACCCGATGAAATCCCATAGAATCCTCTATATCCTCCTACTATAGCTATCTACATCTCGAGGTGAGCTACGTGAAGAAGGTAACCCGGATCATACCATGCGTACTGGTGCTATCGATACTAGCATACATCCCTCTAACCGTATACGCATACCAAGGGGGAGCGAACTATAGATTCCAGGGGAAAGGTGATGAAAGGTTAGAACAGATAATGGATTTAGTTGAGAAAGCTAGGATCAGAGCAAGCATATCGCTTCAGTTATCGCAAAACCTAGGTTTCGACGTCTCACGGCTACAAGAAAAATACCGTTTAGGCCTACAGCTGATGGATAATGCAAATTTGGAGTATAGAAACGGAAAATATGTCGAAGCTTTAAACTATGCCTTCCAAGCTATGAATGCCTTTAGGGAGTGCATACGTAACGCTACTAGAACGATAGCAGAGGATAGGGCTAACGTTAGTATAGGATGGATGGGGTTAACCGTAGCGGTGGATAGATTGGAGGAATTCGTAGAGAGGGTGAATAGTAGCGTACAGGCGGTTAAAGCTGAAGGGATGGATGTATCCGTAGTAGAGGATCTCTTAGAAGAGGTGAAAGCTACTATAGCTGAGATCAAAAACTTGCTAAGAGTCGGGAATATAAGCGGTGCAGCGAAGCTTCTAGGCGATGCTAGGGCTAAAGCTTCAGCCGCTTTAGCTATGCTTAGGAGGATTGTATGTGCGGAGCATATTATGGTTAAGAGGATGGAGAGGTATCTAGAGAAGTTCGAGGAGGCTAGATCAAAGATCTATGATAGGCTTAGAATGGTCCCACAGCATATAAGGGAGAGGGTAAGGCTTAAGTTGGATGAAGTTGAGAATCTCCTAAACGAAGTAAGGGGTATGATTAGGAATCGCATCATGGAGAGAGCTATGAATCGCATCATGGAGATGCATAGAAGACTCCTAGATATACTAAATGAGACGAAGGGGTAGAAGTATAAGCTCCATCTAAACCCCTACTATACCTAGGTCCTTCTTAATCTATCAGTTAGTTCTTGAGGTGCGGATTAGATTACGGGTTAAACTTATCACGATTACTATCCAGGGGGCTGCAGCCTCATCGGTTTCTATCTCTCGTATACCTGTCTTCAACGCTAACTCCAGGCTATCTACGTAGTATACTGTAGGCTCCCCCATCGGTATCGTTATCCTCCAATATCTTCTACTATCTCTAGCTACCTTTTCCTCCTCTTTTCGATTATCGATATATAAGCTCCCCCCTCATAGCTTCTAAAACCTCCTCTATCGAATCCTCATAGAAATCTAACCTTAGATGTAGTTTCCGATCGTTAACCGTTAGAGTTCTCCCCGCCTCCACGATGCTACACAATATAGGTCCTATATAGGATCTGTATGATTCACCTATCAAAAATCGTTGGAGAGAGATATGGAAGCGAAGAGAAGATTAGTAATTCAGATAGTTCGAAGGGTATCTGAAGCTTCTCAGAGAATATCTCTAGGAGCTTCTCGAAGCTAGCTGATGGATAAGCTCTCTGAACGGCTATCCTAGGTGTGAACCCTAGATCTCCATACTTAAACCTCTTAGCCGACCATCTAAACATGCCTAAAGCTTCATCTTCACCGGGATCCTAACAGTACGATCCATCTAAGACTCTTCGCTATCGCGACGTATAAAGCGAATAACACTGCTACGATCCTATATCCCTAGAGCCTTTAGGTTCAACCTTTATACCTCTTTACGATAATATTCTATGGAGGTATGAGCGGACCGATATTCTTGGCTATAGATTTAGGTGCTAGCGGGGGTAAAGCCGTCGTAGGTATACTGAGGGATGATAGCCTTACCGTAGAGGAGGTTAATCGTTTCCCAAACTATATGGTTAAACTTCAAGGTAGCTTATACTGGGATGTACTTTATCTATGGCAGAGGGTTAGGGAATGTTTGAAGATAGCTTCCAAGAATTATCGCAGCGAGTTAGTATCGGTAGGTATAGATACTTGGGGTGTAGATTTCGCCCTCCTAGATAGCAGAGGTGAGCTTATCGGGAATCCGCATACATATAGGGATCCTAGGACTGAAGATGTTATGAAGGAAGTTTTCGAGAAGATACCTCGTAGGAGGATCTATGAGCGGACCGGTATACAGTTTATAAGGATAAACACTCTCTACCAGCTCTACGCTATGGTTAAGAATAGATCCCCGCAGCTCGAGATAGCGTCAACACTACTCATGATACCAGATCTCTTCAACTACTGGTTAACAGGAGTTAAAGCTGCAGAGTATACCGAAGCATCGACTACACAGTTTCTAGATCCTCGCAGGAAGGAGTGGTGTATAGATATACTTGAAGATCTAGGTATACCGGTACATATCCTCCCGAGTATAATAGAGCCGACGACTAAGCTTGGCCCCCTACTGGATACCGTTTCCGAGGATATCGGTGTGGGTAAGGTGGATGTAATAGCTCCCGCTACACACGATACGGCATCAGCTATAGCTGCAGCTCCATTTGTAGATGGGGAAACCGGATACGTAAGCTCAGGTACATGGTCCCTCGTAGGGGTTGAGCTGGATGAGCCGCTTATAAACGATGATGCCCTAAACTACAATTTTACGAACGAGGGTGGGGCGTTTGATACTATAACATTCCTTAGGAATATACAGGGTATGTGGATTCTAGAGGAGGTTAGGAGGAATCTAGCCGACAGAGGATATACGTATGGATATGAGGAGCTTATAAGTATGGCTTATAGAGCCGAGCCGTTCAAAGCTTTCATAGACCCGGATAATCCTAGGTTTCTAGCACCTGAGAGTATGATCGAAGAAATCTATAGATTCCTAGATGAAACAGGACAGGAGAAGCCTTCCGATATAGGTGGACTGGTAAGGGTTATACTAGAAAGCCTAGCGCTTAAATATAGGCTGGTTTTCGATCAAGCTTCGCATCTAATAGGGAGGAAGCTGAAGCGTATAAACATATTCGGTGGGGGTTCTAGGAATTGGCTGCTTAATCAGTTAGCAGCTGATTATACAGGGTTACCGGTATACGCAGGTCCTGAGGAGGCTACCTCCATAGGGAATATACTACTGCAGGCAGCAGGTTTAGGTTATGTAGATTCGCTTATAAATCTACGAAGGATTGTTAAGAATTCATTTCAAGTAAGAGAGTATACACCAAATACGACGAATAAACATGAAGATTCCTATCAAATGTTTCTAGAGATAATCTCGAAAAGTAGATACACGTAACGATTTAACGGTATACTTTTTATAGGTAGTGAATGCAGTTATAATGCTTAAGGTTGGGATAGCGTAACGGGCGGAGTTGGTATGCGGAGGAGGCTAGGCTTCACAGCTATATCTATAATTGTTCTAGCTATGTTTACGATAACGTTAAGCTGCGAGTATAGGGTAGAGAATCTAGATTTCATAGTATACGGTGATGGGGTTGTATCGGTTAGGATGAGGTTAACCGTAGATGAAGTTTATCCGGTTATCACGGTTAAGCTTCCATCAAGCTCTGCAGATAATTTAATCGTAGTCTCTGGTAGCGGTGAGCTACTACCCTATACTCTCAGAGATTCTAACCTTACCATAGAAACTCTAGGTGTTACAGGTTTAACGGTGGAGTATGAAACGGTTGAGTTAACGTATAAGGATGGCATCCTATGGGGGTTCAGGGTTGATGCTCCTGTAAACTTCACCGTAACCCTGCCGCTGAATTCTACGATAGTAAGCCTATCCTCCATACCTATACGTGTATCTACGCTACCTGATGGGAGGATATCTATCGTTATGCCTCTTGGACTACAGTATGTAGAATATATATCGGCTCTCTACGACCCTGCCTCAAGGGCGTTGGAAGCTATAGCTAGAGCGTTGAAGAGTATAGAGGAGGCTGAGAATGAAGGTAGGATAGAAGGTTTAGATGAAGCTAGGAGGTTGCTATCCGAGGCTATAAACCTTCTCTCTAGGAGGATGTATTCTGAAGCTAAAGCTAAAGCTTTAGAAGCTTTGGAGGCTGCGAGGAGAGCTACTAAACCATCTACGAGCATACTAGATACCATATACATCGTAGTCTTAAGCTACTGGTATATACTGTTAGGTTTAGGTATAGGGGTTTCAGCTCTAATACTTTCGAGAAGGATAAAAGCCTATAGAAGCTTAGAGGATTTATTCGAGAAGAATCCTTGGCTTAACGAAGATGAGAGGAACCTATTAAAGATTCTATGGGAGAAGGGTGGTGCAGCATATGAATCAGACCTTAGAGAACTTCTCAACCTACCTAAAACAACAGTATGGCGTATGGTTAGAAGGCTTGAGAGAAGCGGGCTCCTAAGAGTAGAAAAAGTTAGAGGAGAAAATAGGGTTCATATAAGGAGGTAAACTACCGATAGCTCTCACTGTATGCTAAGACTCTTACGGATACTTTATAATCCTCTGCCCGATGACAGCGTTATTCGGGATTAATATAAGCCTTCCATCATCTGTTCTTATCCATGTGAATAGCGTAGATATATCCTCCACTACGCCTTTAGCTCCGCCTAGCTCGACCAGTTCTCCTATAGCTATGGGTCGAGAGATTAGTACGAACAAACCTGCTAAAACCTGGCTTAAGATATTCTGTGACGCAAAACCTACGACCATACCTATAAATCCTCCTAGAGCTACACCGGCTGTAGGATTCGTTAGAGCGCCAGATATCACCGATACCATGACGCCTACACCTAGTATACGGATGATGCTTCTTACAGATGCTGCTACAGGATGAGTATACCTAGTTCTAAGAGACCAGTATACGACGCTAGAAAAGCTATGGACTATAAGGTAGCCGAATAGGAGGGATAGCGAGATATCTATGTAGATCTTATAAGCTGAGATATCTACATTCAACCTTGGGAGTAGATCTACGATGATGTACTGGATTATAGCGCTGGACACTATGAAGGAAGTTATAACGCATATAAGCTTAGCTATAGCTATAGCGGACATCCTAGACGGTTTCTCTTCGCGAACCCTACTCATATCTAGCCTGAATGGTAAAGAACATAACAGGAGGATAAATATTATGCGAAACTAGGGATCTACAGCATCTACCTTAATACGTGATTGTATGGTGATCATCTTCTCAACAGCTTCTGAAGTATATAGCCGAATCTCGCAGCATCGTAGATCGAGCCATCTATAGAGATCAATCCGAGCATATACGCTTGCTCTCCGTCAAGCTCACCGGATGTTATCCTTCTGTAAGTATCCATCTTCATAGAGAACCTTACATGGGGGTTATCGTGAAAACCTCTAACGACCCTTACATCACCCTTAGAAAATTCTACGTAGTAACTCTCTCCAGGTTTATCCGTGAACACAAACTGGAAAATCCTATCGAAACCTTCTATATCCCTCCTTATAGCATCTTTTTTTCTTTCGAAAAGACCTTTAGCTTCATCATATACGGACATAGCTCCGATCTTTAGATCGCTACCAGTATATATAAGCCTTACTCGTTTCGAAATGTAATATAGGAGAGATGTAGGGGGGTTATTCTATATCACCATATCTATATCTAGAGGTAGCTTCATCCTCTGACCTAACTTAGATGATAGATAGATCGCTTTTATAACTTCTAGACTCTTGATACCCTCCTCACCTGGTATCGGAAAGTCTCTATCTTCGAGTAGAGCATCTACGAAGCTCTGGAACATCTTCTGATGTAGAGTCGGAGGCTGTCTTAGGGTTTCCTTCGCCCCCTCCTCCACCTTCTTAACCCCTGCTTCTACACCCTTGACAGTCTTCAGTACGGCGAGGTTTCTATCATGTATCTCAGCGTATCCTTCATCCCCGAACACCTTGATCTTGGTATACTGAGCATCCTGAGGTTGCACTGAGACCGTAGCTACTATGTTTCCAAGATGCCCGCCCATATACCGAAACATACCTAGAGCTATATCCTCAACCTCTATATTTGGATGGGTTAACCTATCTATCAAACCTATAACCTCCTCGACCCTACCTCCTCCAAGCCATATCAGTAAATCTACATAGTGTATACCTTGATTCGTTATAGCACCACCACCCTCTGTAAGCCATAACCCACGCCAGGATCTCGCAAGCTCATCCTTGAAGTAGTAGTCCTTCTCGCTTCTCCACCACATCATCTCAGCCGATAGGAAGAATAGCTTACCTAACGCTCCTTCATCTATAAGCTTCTTAAGATACTGTACATCATCTGCAAACCTCTGCTGGAATACAACGCCAAGCTTAACGCCGTTCTTTCTAGCTCTCTCTATCATGGTCTTAGCTCCTCTAAGGGTTATATCCATAGGTTTCTCGACTATCACATGCTTACCATACTCCATAGCGTATATGGCTTGGGGAGCATGAAGATAGGAGGGGGTAGCTATCGATACGAGCTCTATCTCCGAGTCGCGTAGTAGATCTTCTAGCGTATAGTAACTCTTCACACCATACATCTTAGCTATGGAGTCGGCTCTCTCGCGTAGAGTATCCACTACTGCTACGAGTTTAGCGCCTTTAACGTTCATAAAAGCTCTAACGTGGGTGACACCTATATTACCTAGACCTACGACACCTACACCGATCTCCCTCAAACTCGGAACACCCGAAACAGACAAACGTATATTACCCTATAAAAAGCTTATACCTAGATGTCGATGATTAACAGCTAACCTATTTCCAGGCTATCGGAAGTAATGCTTTTATACAGGCTATTCTTCTTTAGTTGAGGGTGTCGATTAGGTGAGTAGGAAGGTCGTATCAGCCTATTCCGGCGGTCTCGACTCCACTCTAGTAACGATACTTCTAAGAGAACACTATAAATTCGATGAAGTCATACCGGTACTCGTAGATGTAGGTCAAGGTGAGGAGGAGATAGAGACTGCGTTCGAGAGAGCCGAGAAGCTTGGGTTGGATGTAGTTTTCATAGATGGGAAGAGGGAGTTCGTCGAGGAATTCGTTCATAGATGTATAAAGGCTAACGGAAGCTACGAGGGCTATCCTATAGGTACATCTATGAGTAGAGCGTTCATAGCTTCTAAATGCGTCGAAGTAGCTTTAAAAGAGGGAGCTGAAGCCGTAGCTCATGGATGCACAGGTAAAGGTAACGATCAGTTTAGGATAGAATTCACGGTTAAGTATCTAGCACCGCATCTAGAGGTTATCGCACCTGTGAGGGAGCTTAACCTAGTGAGAACTGAGGAAGAAAAGATGCTAGCCAAATACGGTATCACACCTAAGCCTAGGAAGGGTAAACTTGGAGGAGATATAAACCTGTGGTCACATTCGATAGGAAGCGGACAGGTAGAGGATCTATACTCTCAGTATCCAGAGGATTACATATGGGTTACACCACCGGAGCAAGCACCTGATAAACCTCAAGAGGTATCCATAGAGTTTAGGGAAGGTATACCTGTAAGGGTTGACGATGTTAAGGATCCAGTCGAGGTCATACTGTATCTCAACCGCGTAGGCGGGATACATGGAGTAGGCTTGATAGATATACTCGAAGACGGTATGATAGGATTGAAATCTAGAGAGTTATATGAGGCTCCGGCTGCGACTATACTACTTAAAACTCATAGGGATCTAGAGCAGCTTACCATAACGAAGGATCAGCTGAGATTCAAGAGTATCGTCGATATGCTATGGGCCGATATGGTGTACCACGCTATGTGGTTCCACCCGCTTAGGAAGGATCTAGATGCATTCATAGATTCTACGCAGAAGCATGTTAACGGGACGATCTACGTAAAACTGTATAAAGGCAACTTCTACGTAGTCGGTAGAGAATCGCCGTCATCACTATTCGCACCTGAGCTTAGAAGCTTGAAGAGAACAGGGTTCGATCAGAGAGATTCAATCGGGTATGCTAGGATAGGATCGCTACTATACCAACTACTAGGAAAACTAGACCGGTAAAGCTGAAGATCTGAGGGAGGATGTACCGTATAGACGGATCGATCTACTCTCTATTTTTCCCCTTCCATTAGTAATCTGGTAGCAGGTTTCGACTTACCTCAAATTTAGATTCGGAGAACAGATTTTACTCGGCTTTTCAGAGGTAAGCCTGTGAGCGGAGTGTATGCAATATAGCCTTCTCTACCTAGATCTAGGTAGATTATTGATATTTTGACCTGGAGTCCTCTCCAATATAATCCTCTTCATGTAGTTTCTAGTATTTCTAACCCTAGGTATAGGGCTATGCTTCTCTCTAGCTGGAAGTTTAGGTGTCTGACTCCTAACCTTGCCAGCTTTAGTTAAACTTCCATGTGTAGGCATATACGCCACCAAATTACAAGGTTAAGATGTGAAGCCTAATAAGTATTTACTCTGAATACCATATATATTTCGACCGTAAATGGGCGTAGATCTAGGGGTCGAACTGGCGGGTTTAAACCTTAGAACACCTTTGATACTAGCTTCAGGTATACTGGGGTTATCCGGCAGATTACTAGTGGAGATCAGTAGGATCGAGGATGTTGGAGCTGTTACGACGAAATCTATAGGCTTGAAGCCTAGAGATGGGTATCCAAATCCTACTATAGCTGTACTTCCCTATGGATTTATAAATTCTATGGGTCTCCCCAATCCTGGGGTTGATTTTTTCTTAAAGGAGTTGGATGAAGCTGGTAGCTTCGGTTCACCGCTTATAGCGAGTTTCTATGGATATAGCATAGAGGAGATAGCTGAAACCGCGAGGATTATAGCTAGTCATCCAAGCGTATCTGCTTTAGAGCTTAACGTATCCTGTCCACATGTATCGGGTATATCTGAGATAGGGGTTAAACCTGAGCTTGTAGCCGAAGCGGTATCTAAGGTTAAGAAGGAGGTAGGTAAACCTCTATTCGTTAAGCTAAGCCCTAACACCCATCTCATAGTAGATGTAGCTAGAGCGGCTGCTGAAGCAGGAGCAGATGGGTTAACCGCGGTTAATACGGTTAAAGCTATAGCTATAGATGCTGAGCTATGCAAGCCTATACTTTCAGGCGTGTACGGTGGGCTTTCAGGTCCAGCTTTGAAGCCTATAGCTCTTAGATGCGTATACGAGATATACGAGGAGGTCGAAATACCTATAATCGGATGTGGAGGTGTATCGAGCTATCTAGATGTCGTCGAGTTTATCCTAGCTGGAGCTTCGGCTGTAGCTTTAGGCTCCGTGATAGCTTTGAAGGGGATTATGGTGTTCAGAGAGCTAGCTAGAGGGTTATCCGAGTATCTAGAGAGGAAAGGTGTTAGGAGTGTGGAGGAGATTGTCGGTTTATCCCATAGATGAAGAGTTCTTAGAGAAGCATAGACGTAGGGTTACTAGTATCGCTAGGAGGGTGGATGAGTGTATCGATACGGTTTCACTCTACGTACCGGATCGGTTATCGATCGATTCTACGCCTGGGCAATTCCTGATGGTGTGGATACCTGGTGTGGATGAGATACCGTTGAGCATATCCTATGCGGATGGTGGAATGGTAGGGGTAACCGTTAGAGGTATCGGTGAAGCTACGAGGAGGTTATGCTCCTTTCAACCTGGAGATAGGATCGGTATTAGAGGACCTTTAGGTAGAGGGTTCACGGTGAGGAAGGGGAGAAGCTTAATAGTCGGAGGAGGTATAGGTGTAGCTCCGTTGAGGTATCTAGTGTATAGGCTTCTGGATATAGATGCAGAGGTATACGTCGTATTTGGGTTTAGTGATAAGCTGCATACGATATTCGTAGAGGAGATGGAAAGGTTATCCTCTGGGAAGCTGATAGAGTTCCATATAGCTACCGAGGATGGGAGCTACGGGTTTAAAGGTACAGCCTACGATATAGCTTCCAGCATTATACGTGAAGGGTTTGACATGGTATACGTATGTGGACCTGAAGCTTTGATAAGGAAGATCCTCCTACTATGTGTAGAGTGGGGTATCCCTATGGAGGCTAGTATCGAAGGTTATATGAAGTGTGGTATGGGTATATGCGGTAGCTGTGTGAGAGGGGTCTATCGGGTGTGCAGGGATGGACCAGTATTCGATCGTGATAAACTGATGGAGATGGAGGAGATAGGCTTACGACGTAGGGGGGCTTCAGGTATCATGGAGCCTCTAATATGATGTTAGCTTTGAAATCCACCGATATGAATCTTGGATATAAGCCTCTAGCTCTAAGTTCTTGCTCTAGCATATCCATGAATATGCCTCTACCATCTACATAGATCCTTCCATCTCGCGAAGATACTGGAACCTTGAATACGGCGCAGCTAGGGGAACGCTCGACACCTACCACCGCTGTAAGTTCGATTCTAGGCTCGGTGGATAGATCGATTACATGTTCGATGCTAGAAGCTAGTTCGGATGCTAGCTTCCTGCAATGATCTTGGAATCCATCTATCATCTCATACTCTGTACGCGTATAGGAAGGTCTAGGGTTTCCTTTGAACAGGAATTCTGGGCATGGAAGCTGTAGTAGGGAGAAGCCCATCCTGTAGAGTTTAGATACGATCTCTAACAGGAATACAGGTCTCTCAAGCCTAGCTCCAGGAGGCCAGTATCTAACAGCTTGATTCAATATGCAATGTGACACTAGAGCTAGTTTGAACACGACTGGCGGCATACGGATACCCCGGAGGGTTTCTACCGATAAAACGCTAAGCCTAGACTATAAACTTAAGGTTAAATCTAGGAGTTAGACGTAAGAATGTCAGATATAGATTGAACAGAAATCCTAACCTCCAGGGTTATAAAGGCAGGGTTAGAGAGCTACTTCTATCGGCTGGTGTGGAGGTAGGAGATGAAGTAAGGGTGGTTAGGGATGGAGAGGTATACGAGGGTGTACTGGCTCCTAGAATCGAGTATGGAGGAGAGGATTTTATAGTGGTTAAGCTTAGAAGCGGGTATAACATAGGGGTAAGGGTATCCGATGGAAAGGTTCAGGTAGAGAAGCTTCCGGCTAGAAGGGAGGTTAGGTATAAGTCACCGGTTATACCTGAAGCTAAGGCTACGTTACCGAGTGTAGCTATCTTAGGTACCGGCGGCACTATAGCTAGCCGTGTGGATTATAGGACTGGAGCGGTTACGCCTATATTCTCGGCGGATGATCTCTACGGATTCACACCTGAGCTTGCAGGTATAGCTAGGATAGACGTCGAAACCGTTTTCAACATATTCAGTGAAGATATGACGCCTAAGCATTGGTCCATCATAGCATATAAGATAGGTGAGTATGTATCGAAGGGTATCGATGGAATAATAGTAACGCATGGAACAGATACTATGGGGTATACGGCGGCTGCGTTAAGTTTCGCCTTAAGAAATCTACCTGTACCGGTGATACTTGTAGGAGCACAGAGATCTCCGGATAGACCTAGCTCAGATGCCGCCTTAAACCTCATAGGTGCGGTAACCGCTGCGGCTTATGCGCCGTTCGCAGAGGTAGTCGTAGCTATGCATAAAGGTTTATCGGATGATGAGGTAGCCTTCCATAGGGGGACCAGGGTGCGTAAATGCCATACGAGTAGAAGGGATGCCTTCAAATCGATCAATAGCGATCAAGTAGCCGTCTATAGGGATTATAAAATCGAGATGTTAACGGAAGATTATAGGAGAAGGGGGGAGGATGGATTCAGGGTCGAAGCTGAATTCGAGGAAAGGGTTGCACTCATCAAGTTCTATCCTGGGTTCGATCCTAAGATCATAGAGTGGTATATAGACGACGGCTATAGAGGGCTTGTAATCGAAGGTACAGGCTTAGGCCATGTATCCAGTAGGTGTATACCAGCGCTTAAGAGGGCTGTGGATTCAGGTGTATTCGTAGGTATGACCTCCCAATGTCTATGGGGTAGAATCAACATGAGCGTATACAGGACCGGACGTGAGCTTCAAGCTGTAGGTGTAGTACCGTTAGAGGATATGCTTCCGGAGACTGCTTTGGTTAAGCTTATGTGGGTTTTAGCTAGGGTAGACGATGTGGGTGAGGCTAGGAGGCTTATGCTTACCAATATAGCTGGGGAGATCTTTAGAAGGACGAGTTTCAGGTGGTACGCCTAGCTATGGATAGCCTAGAATACGAAGCTTTAGGATTGAAGGTAGGGTTGGAGCTCCACTTCCAGCTGGCTACCAGGTATAAATTGTTCTGTAGATGTCCCGCGACTCTATCCGAGGGAGAGGCTAAGCTTAGGTTTGAGAGGAGGCTTAGACCTACCCAAAGCGAACTTGGTGAGGTGGATCCTGCGGCTCTCTTCGAATTTCGTAAAGGGTTAACTATAGTCTACGAGGCTGATGATAGATCTACATGTCTAGTCGAGCTGGATGAGGAGCCACCTCATAGTATAAACGAGGAGGCTGTAGATATAGCGTTAACTATAGCTCTTCTGCTAAACGCTAGACCGGTAGATGAGATACATGTTATGAGGAAAGTTGTTATCGACGGATCAAACACTACAGGGTTCCAGAGAACATGTGTATTAGCTTTAGGCGGATGGATCGATCTAGAGGGGAAGCGTATCGGTATTCAAAGCATATGTCTTGAGGAGGATGCTGCGCGTATAGTGGAGAGGAGGGGTGATAGGGTCTACTATAAGCTTGATAGGCTAGGTATACCTTTAGTAGAGGTGTCTACGAGCCCTGATATACATAGCCCTAGCGAGGCCGGTTCAGCCGCTCTCGCTATAGGTAAGATAGTACTATCGACTGGGAAGGTGAAAAGCGAGCTTGGATCTATAAGGCAGGATGTCAACATATCGATTAGGGATGGAGCTCTAGTCGAGGTTAAAGGTATACAGCATCTAAGCCTCATACCTAAGGTCGTCGAGAATGAGGTTAGAAGGCAGGTTAGGCTACTCGAACTCAGAGATGAGCTGAGGAGGAGGGGGTTATCTAAGAGTAGCGTAGACCCTACACTCTACGATGTAACAGATATATTTAGACAGACTAGGTGTAAGGTTGTATCTAGAGCTTTAGAGAGCGGCGGCGTAGTTTACGCGTTGAAACTATCCGGGTTTAGAGGATTACTATCATGGCTGCTTAACGAAGGGTTGAGGTTCGGGACCGAGCTTGCAGATTACGCCGTCTTCTGGGGTAGGCTGGGCGGTATATTCCATACGGATGAGCTTCCGGCGTACGGTATATCGTCCAGCGAGGTTGAAGCACTTAGGGAGGCTGTAGGTGCAACCGATCAAGATGCCATAGTTATAGCAGCTGGATCTAGAGATAACGTCGAAGATGGGTTGAAAGCTGTAGCGGAGAGGGTTCTTATCGCGTTCGACGGTGTACCAGAAGAGACTAGGAGGGCTGAACCTACAGGTGTAACTAGATATATGCGTCCTAGACCTGGAGCTGCACGTATGTATCCTGAAACTGATATACCTATACTTGTAGTCGATCCTAGGAGGATAGATCATCTGAGATCGAACCTACCGGAGCTTCCATCGATAAGGGTTAGAAAATATGTCAAAGAGTATGGTCTCAGCCGGAAGCTAGCTGAAGAGCTTGTAGCTTCTATATACGAGAATCTATTCGAAGAAGTTTGTAGAAGCTTCCCGTCGCTACCAGCTTCAGTGGTAGCTTCAACCCTTACTGAAACAACCACTATGCTGAGGAGGAGGGGGGTGCCTGTAGACCGGGTATCTACGGATAGGTTATATGAGTTGTTTAGATTTCTAGCAGAAGGGAGGATGTTTAAGGAGGCTATACCGGATATACTTGCTCATATGGCGGGTAAAGGTGTCGGTGTAGCCGAAGCTTTAGAGGAGCTCGGGTTAAAACCTCTGACGGATGAAGAGCTAGTAGAGATCGTATCAGAAGAGGTATCTAGGAGTGGAGAGCTTATAGCTAAGCATAGATTGAACGCTGTTAAGATCATACTTGGATCCATCATGAAAAGGTATAGAGGCAGGGTTGATGCATCTAGGTTAGCGAAGATGATCGAAGATGAGGTTGGGAGGAGTATACGTTGAGGTGCCCCCTATGCGGTTTAGAGAGTAGAGAAGCAAAGCCTTGGGATAGGTGTATCAGGTGCGGATCTATCCTGATGTATGAAGCAGGAGATTATGGATACAGGCTTACGGTAGATCATGATATCCATTCTATGTGGAGATACTCTTCGGCTATCCCTATAAGGTATAACTCGAATATAGTAACCTTATCTGAGGGGTTCACACCCGCTATCAAGGCTGAAAATCTAGGTAGACTCTTCAAGCTTAGCGATCTCTACATCAAGGATGAGGGGAGGAATCCTACAGGATCCTTCAGGGATAGATGTGCTTCTATAATGGCTACAGATGCGCTACGTCTAGGGTTCGAGCATTTAGTAGCGGCTTCTAACGGTAATATGGGTGCATCGCTAGCCGCTTATGCTAGGAGGGCGCATTTACATGCGCATATAGTCATACCTAGGTACGTCGATGAGGGGAAGCTAGCTCAGATGATAGCTTACGGAGCAGATATCATAGAGTATGGGATATACGTCGATGAATCTATAGATTATGTTTCTAAGCTTGCATACGAGGAGGGATGGTATCAAGCTACACCTGAGCTTAATACTTTATCGTTCGAAGCTTTGAAGACTATAGCTTTCGAGATATGGGAGGAGTTAGGCGTACCAGATACGGTTATAGTACCGGTCGGTGGTGGAAGCCTACTCGTATCCCTATGGAAGGGTTTCAGGGAGCTTGAAGCTATCGGCTTAGCTAAGACGAAACCTAGACTTGTATGCGTACAGACGGATACTCTGCATCCGATAGTGGATAGGTTTAGGGGGGTTGAAAGCAGGGAACATGTACGAAAGGTATCTAGAGCTAAAGCTCTACTCGTAGCTAGACCGGTATTATCGGATCTAGCTGTTAAAGCTTTGAAGGATACGGGGGGATGGGCGTTAACTGTTTCAGATTCTGAGATTATGAAAGCTATGATCCTCTTAGCTAGATGTGAAGGGGTATTCGCCGAATTCTCCAGTGCATCTAGCGTAGCCTCTGTTAAGAAGCTTATCGATGAGGAGATGATCGATAGGGATGATGTAACGGTATGTATAGTTACTAGTAGCGGACTCAAGACTGCAACCCTAATCGAAGTACCTGGTAGACGTAGGAAGGCTACGATCCTATACGGTGGGAAGCCTATGAAGATAAGGGTGTTAGAGCTTTTATCATCTAAACCCAGGTATGGATATGATATATGGAAGGATCTCGGAGGGGTTGTAAGCCTTCAAGCTGTATACCAGCATCTAGAAAAGCTTGAAGCTGAAGGCTTGATATCATCGTACATATCTGATGGGAGGAGATACTATCAGATATCTGATAAGGGTGTGAAGATTCTAGAAGCGTTGAAAACCCTGGAGAGGTAATATTTAAATCAGAGGGTATCCACCCCTTAGAGTACGTCATGCTTAGAGCTCCATCTTCGCATATAACCGGTGTTAAAACGCCTAACTGTAGCTCTTGCGAGAGACTGATAACGCCTGGAGAGGATGCCGTCAGCTTTACATGCCCTAATTGCGGTAAGATAACTATATGGCGTTGCGAGTTATGTAGGAAGCTTGCGAGACGATATGTATGTCCGGTATGCGGCTTCGAAGGTCCGTAGATCACCCTCAAGGTATGTTTATATAGTTGATGATAGGTGCAATCGTAGGTTTAGAGGCGTATGTAGGAGGCATATGTATGGGTAGGGTTATGGCTACTATACGTGTATTCCCATCCAGTATGGAGGAAGATCTCAATCTAATAGTAGAGAATATAGATGCTAAGCTTCCTAACGAAGCTAGATTGTACATGTATAGGAGGGAGCCTATAGCTTTCGGTATAGAAGCTTTAATCTTGGATGTACTGGTACCTGAGGAGACTATGGGTGATGTGCTGGATAGGGTCGAGGAAGCTATAAGGTCGGTTGAAGGGGTAAGCGAGGTAGAGGTTGTACTAACTAGACGTGTATAGACGGTATGTTCAGCGATTCTATCAAGAAGACTGGGTTCTATGTCGAATACTATAGGGAGAGTTGGTTCTACAGGTTTATACGCGAAGCGGAAAGCAGGTATGGGTACGCTATTAGGGCTACCGATTCAAACCTTAAGAGGGATCTACTGCTAAGCAGTATAGTCAAAGCTAGAGCTGCATTATACTATCTACTAGGAGATCCTAGATTCATAGAGGCAAGTGTAGCCAGGATCTTATCAGCTGAGGTTGTACCTAAAGGTCTTCCAAGCATTCTATACGAGATGGAGAAGCTATTCCAGGAAGCTAGGGTTGAACGAGATATACCTAGACTTCAATCTAAGATCGAAGCATACCTGAAGATAGCGAATAGGATAGCTTCCATGATGCTAAGCTGAAGGTTTATAGAGAAAAATTTACTTATCAGCAGCTTCTATACGATTATATGGATGTTGATACTGACCTGCACCGACCCGTTATAGGGGATGAAGATATGCATCTCATCTGAATACCAGATCGGTGATATCGATGAATATCGAAGTAGAGCTTCTAGGAGCTTTAGCTAGAATAGCTGGATCTAGATACATTAGGATCGAGGTTGCAGACGATACTACGGTTAGAGGTATACTATCCATCGTCAAAGGTATGCGACCGGGGATGGAGGAGTATATAGTTTTACGTGGAGATACCGCAAGCAATATAATCGTACTAGTGGATGGGAGGGATATAGGAGTCTTAGATGGATTGGAGACTAAGCTTAGAGATGGGTGTAAAATCACTTTAATACCTGTAATTCACGGGGGATAGATCATAGCATGGATTTAGAGGTGCATCTAGGGATAGACGATACCGATTCTATGAGGGGCGGATGCACGACATATGTAGCCGCCCTCCTCGTCGAGGAGTATTCGAAGCTTGGGGTTACATGGCTTGATTACCCTAACCTAATTAGGCTTAACCCTAATATACCGTGGAAGACTAGGGGTAATGGTGCTATATCGCTTAGACTAGAGATAGATAGATCGATGGTAGATGATCTGGTAGATATAGCTTTGAAGGTCGTCGAAAGGGAATCTATGATCGGGGATGATGGGGTCGATCCGGTTTTAGCCGTGTATGTAGGCGGTGTATCCGATGAGCTTAGAAGATTCGCGTACATCGCTGAGACGGATGTAGTCGATGTAGGTTATGCTTTGAAGCTAGCCGATAGCGTAGGGGTTAAGAGATGGGTGTTTAAGGATCCGAGGGGGATAGTCGGAGCTTTAGCTGCTATAGGCGAGGATCTTAAAGGGGATCATACGTACGAGCTTATAGCTTACCGTACCATGGGGATGATCGGTAATCCTAGGATGATCGATGTAGATTCGGTGAAGGCTATGGATGAAGCTACCAAGGGTGAAACCTATGCGAATATAGATTACGAAACAGGTAGGATACTTATAACGCCTAGAGGATCGGATCCAGTACTCTACGGTATAAGGGGGGAGACACCTGAAGCCGTCTATAGAGCTCATACGATCATAAGATCTTACGAGGAGGTGGAGAGATGGGTTATATTCAGGAGTAACCAGTGTACCGATGCACATCTAAGGGTTAAACGTACCATATCGCTACTGAAACCTTATGTAGCAGCTGTATCGGAGGGTATCGTATCAGGTAGACCTACGATCATAGCTGGAGGACATGTGATATTCAAGCTCGATGATGGTACAGGGATAGTGGATTGCGCGGTATACGAACCTACCGGAGGATTACGGTCAGTAGTATCTAAGCTGATGGCGGGCGATAGGGTTAGGGTATACGGCGGTGTTAAGCCCTTCGACGGTAGATTAACGTTTAACGTGGAGAAGATAGAGATAGTAGAGCTTACGAAGATCTATCGAGCTATGAACCCTGTATGCCCTAGCTGCGGTAGGAGGATGAAGAGTATGGGTTCTGGTAAAGGTTTTAGATGCGATAGATGCGGTTTCAGGGATAGCGATAACTCTAAGATCGAGATTAACATCGATAGAGGGTTGAAGCCAGGCTTATACATGCCACCGCCTAGAGCTTACAGACATTTAACTAAACCTCCGGAGAGGTATGGTAGGGAGAAGACTGGCGGGATTGTATGGTTTCATCCCTGGCATAAGCCTTGAAAACCGGGTACACACTATACGAGAGGAGGTATAGGTATAGGGAGAGTATGCTTAGGCTTAGATCAGATAGCTTAACGGCGATAGAGGAAGGCTTCAAAACCTTCATCCTTAGGAGGGTGGAGCTAGAGGTATACATAGCTCTAAACCCTATGTTCAGGTATATCCTGGATCCTGTAAGGCTGGATAGCGGTATGCCTGAGATCGTTAAACGTATGGTTTCAGCTTCTTCGATAGCCGGTGTTGGACCTATGGCTTCAGTCGCAGGGGTTCTAGCCGATCTAATATGCGAATCTATGCTCGAATCAGGTGCTAGCGTAGCTATAGCTGAGAATGGCGGTGAAGCATCGATAGCTTCGTCTAAACCTGTAAGCTTGGAAGCCTACGTGGGATCGGATAGCGTAGAGTATATACTATTCGAGGTGGATCCATGCGATACCCCGCTAGGCGTAGCTTCAAGCTCAGCTAGACATGGTGGGGGTGTAAGCTTCGGTATCGCGGATCTAGCTACGGTTTTCGCTGAAAACTCGGCTCTAGCGGATGCGGCTGCTACCAAGCTATGCAACCTAGTAGATAGCCGATCTAGGGATACCATCGAATATGCTTTGAAGATGGTTTACGAGATACCTGGCGTTCGGGGATGTTTCATAGTGGTAGATGGATATATAGGGTGTGTCGGATGGAATCCTAGGATATTGGGGATATCTAGACGGTCAGACGGTCATACAGTATCTATCCATCGATCTGTTTAGCGATCCTCTCGATGTTTCTAAGATGCTCGTATACGATCGAGGGTTTGCCGTATAAAGCTTTCATCATATCCTCGAACTCCTCACTAGGTATACGATCTTCTTCTACGCATAGTTTAGCGAACTCTCTATGAGGCTCGGATTGATACCAGTATGCTACGCTAGAATAATCTGTAGGTACATCATCGTACTCACCGTGATGAACCTTAACGGATATACGTTTACGGAAAGGTATAGGATCGAGTATATGGTACCTGTAGCATGAGGTCCTATATCTACGTTCATCCTTAACCAGTAATCCGTGGGTAGCTGCAGCGTATACGCCGTGTATGAAGTACCATCCGCTTAGGAAGTAATCTTCAATCCCCGTGGATCCATAGGATAGTTCTCTACATCCATCTACGGTGAACTCGAAGTTACCTTCTAGGTAGGTGAATCCGTGCTCCTTCTTTATGGGACTCATATCGAGTCTAGTCCCTATGTAGAAGCCTAAGCCTTCGGCTTCTAGTATAACGTATGGTTTACCGTCCTCGGTAGGATTCTCCCTACGCCATTTAGCATGGAATCTGATATCGCATCCGCTTAAATCGTCTTCGAACATGTAGTATCCAACCATAGCGTATAGGCTACGTATAGGTTCTAAGCTTCTGTTAACGAATTCTACCCTACAGCTTCTAGCGAAAGGCATAGGTATGAAGCTATAGTATCCACCGCTAGTTTCACCGGTGAGCATAGAGCTATGATGCCTATACTCACCGAAGCCTACACCTACGAAATCGCCTATAGGAACATCTACGCTAGGCTTAGACTCCCCATCCCAGTATATATTCAGGATAGTGTTGCGTAGAATGTATCTATCCCTTGAGCTTACGGTAAACCATACCGACGCTATACATCCAGATCCATCTACATCTAGTAGGGTATACCTTTCACCCGAGGGTATGGAGACCCAGTCGATATGTTTACCTCCATCTACAAGGTGTGTAGTCGATGCATAACGCATATAGGATTTCTTATAGTTCGGTAGGGTGAATAGGTTTAGGAACATCGTATAGATGCAGTCGATGCCTATCGATTATATAAGGGTTAGCGTATACTGAGCTTCAACGCATGCGTAGGACAGGCGTTGACGCATAGCCCGCATGCTACGCATCTCTCCTCATCGAATACTACACTCCAATCCTTAGCGATGGTTATAGCTTCTACGGGGCATAAGCTTACGCATGCACCGCAGCTTATACACCTCTCTAGATCGACTTCTAGTAGCTTAGCTAGAAGCTCAACCCTGACGCCTCTCTCCTCGAAGAATCTTATGAAATCCTTCAGATCGCTCTCAGATAGATCTACAGATGCTACTATGATACCCTTCTCGGCGTCGACGTCGGCTTCTATTATGTTGAAAGGCTTATGGAACCTTAGTATAGCTTCGGAGAATACAGGTTTATCTGCAAGTTCCTTAGGGAATGTAAGCTTGAACCTCAAGGTACTGCACCTCTAGTAGCGAACTTACGTGAAATATCGTCTGCTGTTATAAGACCTATAACCCTGTTATCGCTATCGACAACCGGTAGACCTGATATGTTGTATCTCTCCATCTTAGCTACGACGCTATGTATAGGTTCGTAGTCTGTAGCCGTTATAACACGTTTCGTCATTATATCTTCAAGCTTCATCCTACCGTAAGCTAGAGCTCTAGCTATATCCCAACTGGTCACTATACCTACGAGTCTACCATAACCATCTACGACCGGTAGATGATCGATGCCGTGATCTACGAGGAGTTTGGCGGCGCTCCTCAGATCTTCGTCAGCTTTGATGGTAGGTATATCTCTACGCATAACCTCGGAAACCCTAGGCTCCCTCCTTCTAACCTCTAACGGCTTGAAAACCGTATCGTTAGGTAGAAGTTCGATAGGTCTAGATAGATAGAAGATACCCTCCTCTATCCACTTCTTAAGGATACTAGCTATCTCCATAGCCATCTTCATACTGGATAGCGGTGATACCTTCACGCTTCTATCGTTTATAACGATTCGCCCGCTCTTCAACTCTGCGTAGCTAACCCTACGTACGGATGGTCTACTCCTCGATGGAACTCCGTAATCGAGTATATCGGTATATATATCCTCGTCACGTAGAGCAGCCGTCTTAGCGACATTCTCGTTTATCAGCGGTATAGCTATGCCTACCCCTACGTAGAGTGTCGTACCGTATCTATAGAAGGATGCACCTCTAAGATACCTTGGATTCATCTTTCTAAGATCTCCTCTAACCATCAGCGTAGACATGCCTATACTCGGGTTATGCTGGGTCCCCTCACCTATGATGTAGCCTATACCTCCACCTAGAAATATACGTGTACCGATACCGATAGTCTCTAGGTATAGATCCTTGTATAACGGGCTTAGAACACCTGAACCGCTGAACGTAACGTTACCGTAGTATGGGAGAAGCGTACCCATATAGGTGTATAGGATTCTATCTGTAGAGTTTGTAGCAGCGTTGTAGCGTTGATAAGCGTTCCTAGGGTTTACGAGTATAGCTTGGTTGAGATCGTATATCGTTATAGATGTTTCCAGGTATCTCCTAGGATAGCAATCCGTCCCGTAAGCTTCAGCTCTAAGCTCAACCTCTCTACCTGCTACTAGATCCTCTATGACATGTCCGCCGCCATACTCGAAAGGTCGAGTTTCGCTCATAGCCGTAGCACCTATATAGGCGTCTACGGCTGCTAACCCTTTATAGGCTGGTACATCGTTAAGCCAGCATCTATGCATCTTCATCGGAGGCTCTGTATGACCGAAGTTGAGGAATGCTCCGCTACTACACATAGCTCCGAAGGTACCGGTAGTAACTACATCAACCTCCCTGGAGGCTTCCCTCCAGCCCCTTTCATCGGCTAACCTAGCATAATCATCTGCCGTTAGGACTACTACGTCGCCGCGTCTAATTTTCTCGTTAATCTCCTCGTAGCTTCTGAGGGTTTCAGCGCCTCTATCGCCGCTCATCTATGGTCACAGCTAAAACGCTGTTATCGGACGTACTATTAAGCTTTATTATGGCTAACGATGTATGTAAGCTTAACCTTTTCGATCGCGACGCTAACATAGTAGCTACTATGACGAGCCTATACGGTACAGGTCTACTCGATAAACTTTCAGGTGAATTTAGAGGAGAGGAGGCAGGTGTAACCGTGGTGTTTATACTTGTAGGTAGCGTGCTAGCTTCTAAGGATCCTCGGAGTCTATCCAGCGGAGAAGTCTAGCTGGGTATCGGTAGCTAGAGCTTTAATACTTAGGCTTAGATATCTCCTTAGATGAACCTACATCTAACATAGATCCTGAAAGGGGGAGGATATCCATAAGAATTATAAACGATTACGGGGAAGCGATAGCTGTAGCTACAGACGAGTATAGTTTAGCTTTTAGGATAGCTGGTAGCGTCTACAGATGGTATAAAGATTACAGCGATTTATGGGGGTGTTTAGTTGAAGGTATTGAATCTAGATGAGAGGGAGGGGGTAGCGAAGGTACTGGTGGAGGATATAGAGGATCTATGGAATCTTAGAGTCTTGGTGAAACCTGGGGATCTAGTCGAAGCTAGGACTGTAAGGATGGTTAAGCTTAGAACCGAGATGGGTGCTGTTAGGGAGGGGAGAAGGTTCCCTATGGATCTAACCCTGAGGGTTGAATCTGTCGATTTCGATCGATACGGTAGGAGGCTTAGGGTTAGAGGTATCGTAGTCGAAGCACCTGAAAGGTTTGAGGGGGTGAAGGGTAGCTACCATACGATTAACGTTAAACCTGGATCCATAATAACGGTGAGGAAGGAGAAGATGTATGGATACGAGTTGGAGAGGTTTAAGAAGCTATGCGTATCGAGGTTCACACCTGTGATCCTTGTATCGATAGATAGGGATGAAGCATCTGTAGCTGTATTGAGAGGCTATGGATACGAGGTGTATGCGGAGATAGAGTCTAGGATACCTGGTAAATCCGGTATGGAGGGGAGAGGGGTTGAAGTCGAAAAGTTCTATTCAGAGGTAGCCGGAGTCGTCGTAGAGGTTGTGAATTCGCTAGGAGTTAAACCTCTGATAGTAGTCTTAGGTCCAGGATACTATAAGAACTCCTTCGCCGAGTATCTTTCATCCAAGTATCCTGAATACTCTGATCTTATAAGGATCTGTACAGTTAGTAGCGGCGGCGTCTCAGGTTTAGCTGAAGCTCTACGTTCAGGAAGCTTATCCAGGTATATATCTGAGTGTAGAGCTGTAGAGGAATCTATACTGATAGAGGATATTCTGAGAGAGGTTGGGAGGGGTAGCGGTCTCGCGGCTTACGGGTTCGATGAGGTGGAGAAGCTATCCTCACACGGTGTCGTTAAGCTTCTACTGGTATCTGAGAGGATGCTGGATAAACTGGATAGCGAGGGATGGGATAGGTTGTATAGGGTGATAGAGGATGTCGAAAGGATGGGGGGAGAGGTAAGGTTTATAGGATGCGATACCGAGGCTCACGATAAACTCATAGCTTTAGGCGGTATATTGGCTCTACTCAGGTATCCATCCATATACCGTTAGCCTAGGATCTACGAATATCGTCTAGTAGCCTCCATAGATCATCTCTATCTGGAGGTTCAACCCTCCCGGTAGATCCATCTCTATATACGATCTCCCTCCTCCTAGGATCATCTGTGAAGAAGCCTATCTCCGAATACTCGATTCTAAGCTTAGATAGCTTATCCCTAAGCTGATCTAGGCTATCCGATCTAACGGCTATCAGTAGCGATCCTGAACTTATAGCTTTCAACGGATCTAAACCGAAGTAGTCGCAGAGTATCCTTGTCTCCTCGGCTACGGGTATCCTATCCTCGTATATAGTGAAGCCTAGGTTCGATGCTTCAGCTAGCTCTACGATACCGGCTAGGAGTCCCCCCTCTGTTAGATCATGCATAGCTACGACTCCGTCTACGGCTGCAGCAGCTCTAGCTTCAGGTATTACGCTTAACCCACTTCTCATAGATAGGCATCTAACCCTGAAATCTCGACCGAAAACCTTCTCTACATCGTCGGCTAGATCTGAAGCTATTATAACCGTAGCCTCCATAGCTAGTTTCTTCGTAACTACGATAAGATCTCCAGGCTTTATATTCTTAGGATCGAGGATGCGATCGACTACACCGGATACGAAGCTGCACACTATAGGGTATACTACGTTACCGGTAAACTCTGTATGTCCTCCGACGATAGCTATACCGTATCTACGTGCCTCCGCATCTATGCTATCCATTATAAGTTTAGCATCGTCGATAGACATGCTTGTCGGTAGGAGTAGGATAACCGTAAGCCATCTAGGAGAGCCCCCGGCTGCGGCTACATCGTTCGACGGAACTATAACGGCTAACCTACCTATCTCGGTGATAGCTCCTGTTATCGGATCGCCTTTAAACGCTATCTTAACACCGCTACAATCCACTACGGCGGAATCTACAGCTATCTCCGGGCCTAGTATAACGTCGCCTCTACAGGCGCCTTTAAACCTTAGTATGTAGCTCCTAAGCTCGGATAGCGTAGGCTTACCGGTTGGATGAGACATATCCTTCCTATATGTTTAACGATACTATCCCCTACTCTACATCGATATTCTCAGCTTTATAGCCTACGCTAACTAGGTAATTCCTAACCTTAGATCTATGATCTCCTTGAAGCAGTATCTTGCTATCTTTAGCGGTACCGCCGCATGCGCATAGGGATTTGAGGGCTTGAGCGAGCTTCCTCAACTCTTTATCGTTAGCTACTATACCGTTGACTATGGTTACAGGTTTACCGAAACGGACTTTCTCAAGCTTTATAACGATACGCTGCTGTTCCTGGCTTATCTGTTTGCATACGCATAGATCTTTAGGGAGCCCGCATATAGGGCAGATCTCCGCCATAACCTACCTCCTAGACTCGCAAGGGAAAAATCATAGCGGTAGGAATATAAGATTTTCTATTTAGATCGTCGGATACGTTTAACTCTCCCATAGGCTAGTTCTAAAGCTTCCACTCCTGGAAGCCTACCACCAGAGATATACTCTATAAACGCTCCTCCAGCTAGGCTGACGTAGGAGAATCTATCCCTTAAACCGAGTCTCTCCAGAGCTGCGACCGTATCCCCTCCGCCGCCTACACGGTATGCTCCGCTCGAAGCTACAGCTCTATAGATCTCGGATGTACCTTCGATGAATCTTTCGTCTTCGTATACGCCTAGAGGACCGCTAACCAGTATGGATTTAGCGTTCGATATCGTCTGCTTATACATCTCGATGGTTCTACAGCCTATATCCATTATAGGGTATTCCGATGGGAGATCTTCGATAGGTATCTCAACCCTTCTACCATCCATATCTACGGCTACATCGATAGGCATCTTCACCATACCATCATACCTTCTAAGTATCCCTACGGCTTCATCCCTAAACTTCAGGAATCCCCTCTTCTCTAAAACCTTGATGTTGACCGATCCTAGATCTAACCCGCTAGCGAGTAGGAGAAGCTGACCTATCAAACCTCCGGTGAGTATATGGTCCGCTAGACCTTTACCTAGGAAGTAGTCTATCATGCCGGTGCTCTTCTCAGATTTAGCTCCGCCTAGGATGCATACGAAAGGTTTTTCAGGCTTCTCTAGGATTCTATCTAGAGCTTTAAGCTCCCTCTCCATAACCCTACCTGCGCATGATGGGAGCGTATAGGCGAAGCCTACGACGGATGCATGAGATCTATGCGCTACAGAGAAGCCGTCTAGAACGAATACATCTGCAACCCTAGATAGCTTCGAGACTATCTCCGATCTGGCATGCTCCTCCGGTGGAGCCTCTCTACCCTCATCTGGATGGGATCTTACATTCTTAAGCAGTAGGACTCCGCCTGGTTCGAGCTTAGATATAGCTTCCAGAGCTGCATCCCCTACGAGGTCGTCTACGTAGCCCACCTTGAACCCCAGTATCTTGGATAGCCTCTCTGCATGCTTACGTAGGGATTCTAGGTACTCTCTCTCGCCAGGCCTACCCTGATGAGCTAGTATAACTATCTTGGCATCTTTAGCGGCGAGCTCTCTTATAGTCTCTGCATGCTCCCTTATCCTGCTATCGTCTAGTATCTCTCCTGTACCCGGATCTATCGGGACGTTGAAGTCGGGTCTAAGAATAACGGTTTTACCGGAGAAATCTAGATCGTCTATCGTGAGGAATCTAGCCATAGATCCTGCACCGGGATCTATCCTATATCGGCTATCCTCTTAGCAGCCTCAGCTAGCCTACATGAGTAGCCCCACTCGTTATCGTACCAGGCTAGAACCTTGACGAGGTTCCCTATAGCTTTTGTCATAGGTGCATCTACCACAGATGAATAGGGACACTTAATGTAATCCGAGGATACTAGAGGCTCTTCGCTATAGCCTAGTATACCTTTAAGCGGAGGCTTCTCGGAAGCCTTCTTGAAAGCTTCGTTAACCTCGTCGACGGAGGCGTCTCTTTCGAGTATAGCCGTCAGATCTACTACCGAGACGGTGGGTACCGGTACCCTTAGAGCTATACCGGTCATCCTACCTTTAAGCTCTGGTAGTGTAAGCGTAGCGGCTTCTGCTGCACCGGTGGTTGTAGGCACTATATTCCAGCTAGCAGATCTAGCCCTCCTGAGATCGCTATGCTGCATATCTAGGATCCTCTGATCGTTGGTAACAGCGTGTACGGTGTTCATCAACCCATACCTTAGACCGAAGCTTTCGTTAAGAACCTTAGCTACAGGGGCTACAGCGTTGGTTGTACAGGAGGCTAGGGATAACAGTACATGCTTCTTTGGATCGTACATGTTATCGTTGACGCCTGGAACTATAGTTACATCCGCGGCTTCCGCAGGTCTCATAGGAGCTGAGACTAGAACCTTGCTAGCACCTGCTTGTAGATGCTTGGCTGCTCCGACTCTATCCGTGAACCTACCGGTAGATTCTATAACCAGGTATACGTCTAGGTCTTTCCATGGAAGTTTGGATGGCTCAGCCTCTTTTAACGCTCGAACCTTTACACCCCCGGCTACTATATAGTCGCCTTCGACCCTAACATCGAACGGAGTCTTACCGTACGTACTATCGTATTTTAGTAGGTGGGCTAACGTTTTCGCATCGGCTATATCGTTTATAGCTACGAACTCTATATCGAGGTTATTCTCGATAGCCGCTCTAAAGGCAAGCCTACCTATCCTACCGAAACCGTTTATAGCTACAGCTCGACTCATAGAGGTACCTCCAAACTACTACGGCTAACTAAGCCTAGATAAATGTTTAGCCTTGAAGCCATACGTATAGAAGCTGTATAATGTGGATCAGATTGTATCCTACCTTTATCATACACCTCTACCGCGATACACAGAATCGAATATATCCATCATCTCTCTCAAGCTTAGATCTCTAGGGTTATTCTCGAGGTTACGTTTATACGTTAAAGCCTCCTCAGCTAGCCTAGCTATATCATCGACCGGTATACCTAAAGCTTCCAAACCTGAAGGTATACCGATTCGATCTTCGATCGAAACCATAGCTTTAAGTATACTCTCTGAAGCTTCCTCGAAGCTTGAGGAGGGTAAGCCTAGAATCCTAGCTAGGTTCAACGTCCTATTAGGCTGGGATTCCATATTCAGCTTAAGTATGGGCGGCATTATGAGCGCGTTAGCTAACCCGTGTGGGAGATCATACCTAGCCGTTAGATAGTATCCCCCACCGTGTATCATGGTAGTCCCGGTCATATTTATAGCGAAGCCGCCGTTCATACTACCGTATAGGAGTATACCTCTAGCCTCCATGCACCCTTTATACGCGTCTTCCAGATTACCTAGTACAACCCTTATAGCTTCGATAGCATAGATATCCGATAGCATGGATGCGTTCCGGTTGAAATATGCTTCAAGTCCATGCGTGAGCGCATCTAAACCTGTATAAGCTACCTGATCTGGCGGTAGGAATCTAAGGGTTTCAGGATCTAGTATAGCTATCCTCGGAACTAAGCTCCAACCAGCTACGATAAGCTTACGAAAACCGATAGTTACTATAGCGTATCTAGTCACCTCGCTCCCTGTACCGCATGTCGTCGGTATAGCGATCACAGGCTTTATAGGCTCATCCACAATCCTAGGGTATAGATAATCCTTTATGGATCCCCCAAGAGATGAAGCTACGCTCACCATCTTAGCGGTATCTATAGCGCTACCTCCACCGAAGGCTAGGAAGAAATCGATAGCAGCCATACGAGCTTGGTTGACGCCATCCTCTACATCGTCGATGGTAGGGTTAGGTTTAACCCTGTCGTATACGTATACGTCGAACCCCTCAGACTCCATTATACCTTTGATCCTATCTAGATAGCCTGTACTCTTCGCAAACCTTCTACCGGTGATAAGCATACATCTACCCTTTAAACCGATCCTCCTAGCTTCCAAGCCTACCCTATCTATCGAGCCGTAGCCGTATACGATCCTAGTCGGGAACGTTGACTCGAAACTCGACATACTCGATATAAACATGGAGGGTTTAGGTTAATATCGGTTTCTAACCGGATCTACATCGATCCTAGCGTATACATCCCTAAGTATAGCTTCAAGCTTCTCCTCCAACTCTTTCAGCCCCCCATCGTTAACCAACAGGTAGTCGGCTCTATCTCTAAGCTCTAACAGACCGAATCCAGCTTCATCGCGATCTCTAGCTATCAAGTCGTCTATACACTTAGGATCGTCGAGTCTACCTCTAGAGGATAGGAGGGTGAACCTCTTCTCGATAGGGGCTTCGACGAATACGAGAATTATGGATGGGATCCTATCCTTGAGGAAATCAAGCTCGGATGGGCTTCGAAGCCCATCCACCACGGTATACCTATCCGAGGAGAGGATATCGTCGATACATAGTCTAGCTATAGCATCAGCCCCCATCTCCTCTCGGAGCATACGGGCTAGCATAGATAGGTTCCCACGTGTAGGCTTCAACCCGCGTCTAAGAGCTTCTCTACGGATATAATCGCCCATATTCACCACCCTCCACCCTCTAGATTCGAGCATCTTAGCTATAGTAGTCTTTCCAGATCCAGGTAGACCTGCTAACCCTAATACTATCATAGCTTCCACGATAAGAATTCGATAGATCTCCTATGTAACTCTAACCATACCACCTCGATACCTGATGCACACCTCTCTTAAACCGGTATTAGACGCTACTTCGGCTAAACCTCGTAGTATATCTTCAGGTGTAGGTTCGAGGAGCCTATACCTCGAATCGAGTATATCGCCATATGGGCTGAACTGCTGTAGGACGTATACGCAATCGTAATTCTTCAACACGTATGCTATCATCTCCACATATTCGGGGTTATCGGTTAAACCTGGGACTATAGTCGTCCTAGCTTCGAATCTACGTCCGTAGCCTCTACATACATCCATGGACCTCTTCAGGTTCTCTACGGCTACCGAGCCTGGTATAGCTTCACCTATAACCTTACCGTATAGATCTGATCTTAGAGGAGCTTTAACGTCTAGAGCCACATAATCTAGAAGCTCCCTTTCGAATAGATGATCTAGAAGCTCAGGGTTCGAGCCGTTCGTATTCATGAAAGTTTGAAGCCCATACTTCTTAGCGGCTTCGAATAGGGATTCTACGAATCTTGGCTGTAGCGTAGGTTCACCGCCGCTTACACCTAGAGCATCTATGAGCTTGAGGCTCCTCTCAACCTCCATCATAACGTCTCCGACAGTTACTTCGTATCCAGAATCTAAAGGGATTATACCTCCATTCTGACAGTATGGGCATCTAAAATTACATCCAGCTAGGAATAGCATGAACGTTAGATTCCCAGGCCAATCTATACCGCTAAGCTCAACTATCCAGCCTACCCTACCTCTAACCTGCGAAGCCATACACAGGTTAGTTATGGAAGTTAGGGTTAATAGGTTTACCGCTATAATTCCCGTACATAGGGGGTGGTCGAGGTGAGGATCGTAGGAGTAGAAGTCCGTGTATTGAAGCCCCAGGAGTTCGTAGAGGAGGCTACTAGGATTAATGTGCCGGCAGCTTTGATCCGTATATTCACGGATAAGGGTGTGGAAGGCGTCACTATGCTCGAAGAATCTATATACGCAGAGGAGTTGGTGATGAAGTTTAGAACAGCGAGGAGATGGTTGAGGAGTGTAGAGGATTTCATCCCTCTGGTAGGGGCGGATCCCTTCGATAGGGAGAGGATCGAGAAATCCTTCTGGGATCAATACTTCTTCCAGAGATCTGCACCTACGGTTCTATGTGCGTTGGATGAATGTCTCTGGGATATAGCTGGGAAGGTTTTAGGTATGCCTATCTATAAGCTTATAGGAGCTTATAGGGAGAGGATACCTGCGTTCGCTAGCACTCAATCCTACGATAGAGTGGAGGATTATGTTAGGGTAGCGGAGAGATGTTTAGAGGAGGGGTTTAAAGCTATAAAGATTCACCCGCCGCGATACTGGAGGAAGGATATCGAGGTGTGTAGGGCTGTCAGGGAGACCGTAGGCGATGATATCGTATTGATGTTGGATCCATTCCATGCTTACGCTAGGGATGAGGCTTTAAAGGTTGGTAGGGAGATAGAGAAGCTAGACTTCTACTGGTACGAGGATCCTCTACCTACTACGGATATCGAAGGCTTAGCATATCTCTGTAGGAAGCTCGATATACAGGTTTTGACAGGTGAAGATATACACGATCTATACGGTTACGCGGAGCTTATAACGAGGGGGGCTGCGGATAGCCTTAGATGTGTCGATGTTAACGTGGGAGGTATAACATCTATGTTGAAGGTAGCTCATCTAGCAGAGATCTTCGGGATGAATTGTGAGCTACATAGCTGGGGTCATCCATGGCAGCAGGCGGCGCATCTACATGTAATGCTAGCTATAAAGAATTGTAGGTTCTTCGAGATGCCCTTCCCGGTAGGGATCTTCGATCAGGGGACGAAGGATGTCATCAGGATCGATAGGGATGGGTATGTTCATGCTCCTAGGAAGCCCGGTCTAGGGTTAGATGTAGATTGGGATGATATAGAGAGGAGGACTATCGACGTTATCTCGTATCCTGAACGAGTATCATAGTATGGTGGATCGCCGGATTATCGGAGGTAAGGTATAACTTTAAGCTTTATGATAGCTTATATCGGATGCTATGAGTGAAAGCTATAGATGCTTCGTAGCGGTAGATCTAGAGGATGGAGGTATAGTCGAGAAGGTGAAATCTTTCCAGGAGGCTTTAGCTAGAACGGGGAATCCTATGAAGCTTGTCGAACCTGAAAACCTCCATTTCACTTTGAAGTTTCTAGATGAAGTCCCGTTAGCTAAGATAGAATCTATCAGGAAGGCTTTATCGAGTATATCTTTCAAACCGTTCGATGTAGAGGTGAAGGGTGTAGGATATTTTCCAGGTGGTGGTAGGGTTAACGTCGTATGGGTTGGGGTTGGTAGGGGGTATGAGGAGCTTAAGGATATATACGAGAAGGTTGAAGCTAAGCTTTCAGGTTTAGGGTTTGCTAGGGATCCAAGAGGGTTTACAGCTCATCTAACCGTCTCTAGGGTTAAATCTATTCACGATAGAGCTAAGCTCTTCGAGCTTATAGATAGATGGCGGGGTTATACGTTCGGAGAGTATCGTGTGGATAGGGTTAAGTTGAAGCGTAGCGTACTAACACCTAGAGGCCCAGTATACAGCGATCTACATGTAGTCGAAGCATCGAGGTAGAAATATGTCTATCGATGAGATCCTAGCGGATGCACTCAAGCTGGTTAAGCCTGATAAGTTTGAGGAAGCTAGAGTCGGATCGTTATCCAGCGTTATCCTAGGTAAGGTTAGAGAGCTGCTAGCTTCTGAGGGTGTGGATGCTGAAGCCGAGATTCTAGGATCGGTAGCGAAGGGTACATGGCTTAAGGGTGACTACGATATAGATGTATTCATACTGTATCCCCCCTACATAGATAGAAGGCTATTCACCGATCTAAGTATAAGGATCGGTGTTAAGGTTTTCGAGGATCTAGGAGGTAGATGGATTCTAAGGTATGCTGAGCATCCGTACGTGGAGGGCTGGGTTGAGGGGGTTAGGGTGAATATAGTTCCTGCATGTAGATCTAAACCTGGCAGCTGGGTTACGGCTGTCGATAGGACTCCATACCATACCGATTATGTTAGGAGGAAACTTCCATCGGAGGAGGGGAGGGATCAGGTCCGCTTGTTGAAGAAGTTTATGAAGGGTGTAGGCGTATATGGAGCCGATGTTAGGGTCGGCGGGTTTAGCGGCTATCTATGCGAGCTGCTTATAATAAATTTCGGGTCGTTCATAGAGACTGTAAAGTCTGCGGCTAGAGGCTGGAGGGGGCTATTCATAGATCTCGAAGGCTTCTATGAGAGTATAGAAGCTGCACGTAAGGTTTTCGGTGATCAACCCTTCATCGTAGTCGATCCTATCGATCCGAATAGGAGTGTAGCTTCGCCGGTATCTCTCAGTAAGCTCAGCGAGTTTACGGCTGCATCTAGGCTTTTCCTAGATAGACCTAGCATAGATTTCTTCAACCCGCCATCGGTAAGGTTCGATATGGATCTTATACGTGGAGCTATAGAGGGTAGGGGTGCATCGATTCTAGCTTTAGTTTTTGAGGAGCCAGATGTGCCCCCAGATACCCTTTGGGGTGAGATCCATCGTAGCTTGAAGGCTTTCGTGAATATCTTCGAAAGATGGGAGTTTAAGGTTATAAGATCGTCTGCTTGGAGCGGGGATGGGGTTACGGTCTTCGTAGTGGAGCTTGAATCTAGGTTTCTACCGAGCGTTAAGCTTCATAGAGGTCCACCTGTAGATTCACGTGAAGCGTATAGATTCCTGGAGAAGTATGTAGCTGATGGGGGTAGGGTATCAGGTCCATGGGTAGATGGTGATAGATGGTATGTAGCTAGGAGGAGGAGCTATACCGATGCATACACCCTAGCTATGGATTCATTGAGGTGCGATCTACTAGCTTACGGATTCTCTAAGGATATAGCTGCATCCATA
>JANXEK010000008.1 GCA_025058595.1 Candidatus Bathyarchaeota archaeon | reverse complement strand
ATCAACGCTCTAGCTATAGCTACCCTCTGCCTCTGTCCACCGCTTAGCATATGGGGATATTTACTTACGAATTCTTCGATCGGTGTAAGCTTAACATCTTCTAAAGCTTTATAGATAAGCTCCGATCTATCATCCTCGATTTCATTTACTATTAAAGGTTCCTCTAAGGTTTTGTATACGGTGAAGAATGGGTTTAAACTACTGAATGGATCCTGGTATATTATCTGAGCTTCCCTACGATACCATCTTAAATCCTTATTCGATGCCATGGTTATATCTCTTCCATCATATACTATGGATCCAGATGTCGGCTCGATAAGCCTGAGACACGTCTTACCCAGAGTCGTCTTACCACATCCAGATTCGCCTACTATAGCTAGGGTTTCACCTCTATGTAGATCGAAACTAACGTTATCTACAGCCCTAACAAATAATGGTTCCCTGAATAATCTTCTAATCGGAAACCAAACTTTCAGATTCCGCACTTCGAGTAGTTTACCGGTATCCAAATGATCACCCACCGTATAGCCAGCATGCTACGTATCTATCCTTCTCTATTTCACGAATTATAGGTTCCTTCTCCCTACATACAGGCATAGCATACAAGCATCTAGGATGGAAACGACAACCGGGGGGTGGAGCTACTAAAAAGGGGGGGGCACAGGGGATGAATTCAAGCTTCTTATCCGTTCTTAAGGTAGGTATACTAGCTAGAAGTTTCTGAGAGTATGGATGTTTAGGATCCAAGTATACCTGCTCTGCAGTCCCATACTCTACTATCTTACCGCCATACATAACTATAATCGTGTCTGCAAGTTCGCTCGCAAGAGCTAGATCATGTGTTATGAAGATGTATGAGAGACCCTCTTCTCTCTTAAGTCTCTTTAATAGGTTCATTATGTTAGCTTGAGTTATAACGTCTAACGCAGATGTAGGTTCATCTAGTATAACTACCTCCGGGTTTAATGCTAAAGCCATAGCTATAATAACCCTCTGCTTCATACCCCCGCTAAGCTCGTGAGGATATCTTTCTGCTAAGAACGAGGGGAGACCGACTAAGCTTAACAACTCTCTAGCTTTATCGAATGCTTCACCCCTACTTAGTTTACCATGGACTATGAGGGGCTCGGCAACCTGGAATCCTATCTTTATTACAGGGTTTAAAGCATTCATAGCTCCTTGGAATACCATAGAGATCCTCCTCCAAGCTACCTCCTCCCTAAATCTTTCATCATCCATCTTCATGATATCTACTCCATCCAGGATTATCTCACCTTCATAGGTATCGATATTCCTGGGTAGTATCCGTACTATAGCTATAGCTGTTGAGGATTTCCCACATCCAGATTCGCCTACTATAGCTAGGGTTTCACCTCTATGTAGATCGAAGTTAACGTTATCTACAGCCCTAACTATACCCCTCCTAGTCCTATAGTATAGTTTCAAGTTCCTGATCTTCAGGAGATCCTCCATCCCTTACCTCTCCCTCAACCTAGGGTTAACGACTTTATCTAGAGCTAAACCTATAAACGCAAACGATATAGCCGTGAGTATTATTAGAGCTGAGGGTAGTAGGATCCACCACCACAATCCATGTACTACCGCCCCTCCCGAGTAGGCATCGCTTATAATCTTACCCCATGTAGGCATCATAGGATCACCTAAACCTAGTACGCTCAAAGCTGCCTCCAAGAATACGTAGCCTGGTACGGATAACACTATGTTAGCCATAGTGTAAGGCATTAATCTAGGTAGTATGTATAGGAATAGGATACGTTTACGACTAGCTCCATAGGAAGCAGCTGCTTCGATATACTGTTCAGTCATAATCTGGAAGGTCATACTTCTAGCTGTCTTCGTAGCTCCTCCGAAGAGACTTAGACCTACCACCACTATCAGAAGCGTCCATATATCTATCCTGTATATGACGGATATAGTGATGAGTATAGGTAGGAATGGTATTATCATGTATATATCGGTGATTCTTTGAATAACCTCATCGACTAACCTACCATACCATGCGCTTAAGGATCCTATGAGCGTCTGTATGAAGCTTGTAGCTATAGCTGCGATCAAACCAAAAGCTAAAGCTATAGGTGCACCCCAAACTAGACCTACGAAGAGGTCGCGCCTATTATTATCTGTACCTACTAAACCGTAAACTTTACCGTATACTATCAGTTCAGCTTCGATATCTGCGTAAAGATCCGAAGATACAGCTTCCACTCTAACCCTATACCCGCCGTTAACCGGTGTTAACTCGCTATGAGTTACACTGTTATCAGTGAATAAGATTACTTCAGGGTTCACTACAGATGGGGTCGTAAGGTTGAGTCTTTTCAACGAATCCCTGATATACTCGCGTACATCTAATTGACGCGATATATAGATGGTATTCAAACCCCGCTTGAATAAACCCCTCCATATAGTTATATCTATACCATTAGGCTGAATCCAGCGTACCGTTATAAAGGCTCCATCAGTATCTACGTATAATGAGAGACGAAGTTCCGATGGGAAATCCTCATAAAGATATTGGAACTCTGTTTCAAGTATACAATACTTTAAGCCTATAGTCTCAAGATAATACGAATATTTGCGGAAGCTATCGTTAGAAAGTATCATAGTTTCTGGAAGCTTTCCTCCAACAAATATGTTCGTCCAGCTAGGCGATGCAAGCCTAGGATTACGCTGCCAGAACGATGGGTTATTCCATTCTCTAGCTATATCGAACGGTACATATATTATCGCTAGTATCGATAGAACGATTATAGCTATCAGGATCGATAATCCTACTACACCGGTCTTGGAATGTAGTACGGCATCTACTACATCTCGTAACCCTCTAGGCATACTCATACCTATATCCTCCCAGCTCTGATTCTCGGATCGAGTATACTATAGATAAGGTCAAGTATGAGCACGGTAGCTACGAGTAGATAGGCATATATAACCGTTAACCCTATGACTACAGGTGCATCTAACGAGTTTATCGCCTGATAGAATAGTGTACCTAAACCAGGCCAGTTGAATACAGTCTCGGTTATTATAGCTCCCTGCCATGAAGCTATAAGCGATAACGATATAACGGTTACGATCGGGGGGAGACTAGGTCTTAATACATGTCTACGCATAACTATATTATCGGGTAAACCTTTAGCTTTAGCTGTATTCACGAAATCTTCCTCAGCTATCTGGATTATAAGGTTCCTAGCTATATATGCCCAAGCACCGAAGAGAGAGAATATCCATGTAAAGAGCGGTAAAGCCATATGGTAGATTACATCTAATGCGTAGATTAGAGGATCCTTAGGTGGAGGAACGCTTACCATACCTCCGAAGGGTGTTATTCCAAGATAGTATGCGAATACCATTATGAAGAGTATACCGAAGAACCATGGAGGAATAACCTGGGTTACTACAGCGAAGACGGAGAATACCTTATCGAAGAATCCACCTGGACGTCTAGCCATATACAACCCTATAAGTAGACCTATGAGCGAATAGAGTATCGTACCCGTAGTGAATAGTAGTACGGTTTGCGGTAATCTCTCGATCACTATATCGCTTACGGCTTTAGATCCGCTAGCACTAGTTATGAAAAGAGCTCTACCGAGACTTAACGTTAAAGCATCTATAAGATATCTGAATGTACGTTCTAGGAAGGGTCTATCAAGCCCTTTAGCTTGTATAGCGGCTTGAAGCCTATCGCTTATAATCTTCCTCTGTTCCTCCTCTGTAAGCTGAGCCCAGCCTGGAGATCTAGCTAGGTTACTAGTAATCTCGTATCTAAGCTGAGCTCTCAGTATATCGTCTATAAGGCCTCCGGCGTTAGCTATGATTATGGTCAGGTATACAGCTACTACGAGCGTAGTGAATAGTAGCATTATACGTTTAGCTAGGTATCTTAACATCGCTAACGGTAGACGCATACCGGTTTAACCATAGCATAGGTAGCATGTTAACCTATAAACTTTTCTCCACAGACTACCAAGCCAACCGCAATAAATCTATGGCTGAAGGGAAAAATAGGATGAGGGGGGTTGAATTACTTCTTACGTAGCGATAGTACTATGGCTACCACGGCTACCACTATAGCTACAGCCGATAACGCTAGTACGATATTAACCGTACTCTGAAGACCTGCTAACATAGTCGATAGACGACTAACATCAGTAGATATAGCGCTTATACGACCCTCTACGACTGAGATACGAGCTTCGATATCCGCTCTAGTAGCTCTAACTAGACGCTCGAAATATGCGATCGGCGGTGTAACGGTGAACGTATAGGATGATGTGGATGGAAGAGCTGCTTCCTCTCCGACAGCTATAAGCTGTAACGAGTATGTCCCTAGAGCGAGTTTACCGGTTTCCACGGTTGTGAAGGTTATATCGAAGACTCCTCCACCTTTAGGTTTAGCTACCCCTACAGCGACTAGATTACCTAAACTATCTAGCAATAGATACTTCACAGACGCTCTATCGTATGGTTTACCTCCTACCTCGACTGCTAAGCTAAACGTAGCTTCTAAGCCTGGGATGATATCTTCAGGAGCCCTAACTACACGTACGCTTGGAACTTTCACCGCGATCATGCCATCCCATCTATCAGCTTTGAACGGATATTCTCTGAAGGCTTCGAAGGTCATTTGTAAAGCTTTAGGATCGGCTGAACCGAATACGTATGGACCGTTACTGACCCAGAAGTGTCCTCTAGCCTCATAGAACGATCTAAGCGCAGCCCATCTAGCCCTAGCTACATCTGGAGTGATTATATCCTTCAATTCCGGTGGTATACGATTCTCTCTAACTAGCTTATCTAAGAGATCTTTAAGTATACCTATGGATGGACCCTTAGTTAGATCTAGCTGATCTACACCCCATTCATCAGCTACATCGACTGACCATGCAAGCTTCTTCTCGAGGACAGCTTCATTCATCAATACCAGTAGTTCCCACGGTGTATCAACCCATACACTAGCCACGCTAGCGATATAGCTATTATCTACATGCCAGTAATCTACGTAGACTTCAACCGTATCATCAGCTATAAACCTAACACCTCTAAACGAATCTGTGAACAATACTCTACCTGGAGATGCTGCGACCGGATCGTAAAGTGGAGACTCTTTTAGAGTAACTTTGAATACCTCTGCTATACCGTAGAGTATATCGGCTTTCGTTATAGGTTGACCATGATGCCATTTACCGAGTGTAAACTTGAAGGTAACCTTGCTTGTAGCGCTGACGCCTCCACCGACAGGTATAAACTTCCCTAGCGAGAGATCGTATTTTAACGCATCCGCTGGGACGCTAAGCTTACCCTCAGGTCCAGCTGTCGTAACTGTATACTCCGCTCTTACAGGTATATATACTCCTGTGTGTGGATGTGGGAATATACCTGGATCGGCTACTAGATAATATGCATATACGTCGTAGAGCCATGAAAAACCTGCGATCGGATTGAAACCTTCGATAAACATTATTCTATTGCCTAGTTTAACATCTCCTCCATAACCCTCGACTCTTCTGATAGTACGTAGGAACCAAAAGCTCATAGCTCCACCATAAAGGTCTTTAACAGAAGGACCCAGCTTAGCCGTTGTGGGGAAGGACATAACCTGATCTATTACCCATACATGTACCCCATCCCATAGGGCTAATTCGCAGATTCTTTTAACGAGTTCTAAGCGTTCCTCCATAGACTTATACTCGGCATTATTAAGCTTATCTATAGCTTCTCTAAGGAGCGGGGGCCCACGGTATTCTTCGAATAACGGCGCGTTATCCGGCGAATACCAGAACCATGGATCTGTATCATCGTATGCAGTTATAGCGGTATGAGCCCATCCAGCTGTGTATACATGCCATTCTCCTCGTTTAGTGGGGCTGAAAGAACCCCATAGTAAGAATGCATCTCTAGCAGGTTTATACAATCTATTAACGGTGAACCCTAACTTCTCGAGTTGTGAAGCTACGTAATCTCCTAGAGGCTTCCTCTCATCTTCAGGTCTTATCAGGAAGTTTACAGTGATAGGCTTACCTCCATAGTACCATTTACCTTCTCTATACTCTGCACCAGCTCTAGAGAGAGCTTCGAATATCTGTACTTTGGCTTTCTCGAAGTTATAGCTATACCTAGATTCGAGTATCTTAGCAAAATCTACTATCCTAGAGTAATCTGGTGATACAGATCTGAACATGGTCCATCTAGGAGCAGCTCTACCATGGTATATCTCGCTGACTATATAGCTACGGTCGATAAGCCAGTTTAAAGCTTCCCTAATCTCTCTTATATGGAATGGATTGAAGACTTCTGTAGTTTCCAGCGGGTTTACGAGAAGCTGAATAGATCCTCCATATGTACTTATCAGATCTACATGCGGAGACTCTTCAGCCTTCCTTATATTCTCTGGGAGTCGTAGATAGAATAGCCATGCATCCATCTCACCCTTCTCTATCATCGGTACGACTGTAGCTTCATCTGCATGCCTAAATATTATAACTCTATCTGGGAATGGACCGTATGGTACTTGCTCTGCTGAGACAGGTGTAACGCATATTAGGATCGTAGGTAGGATGAGAACAGCTAGATACGCTAGTATTAGGGAGGTTTTCCCTGGATTCATGCCTGGCTAGAAGCTATGGTGAGTCTATCTAAAAAACCTTTCTATCGATAAACTCATGGATATAGAGTCGGCGATCTATCTTAGAAGACGTCTAGATACATATCTACCTCTAGCTTTTATCTCCTCCATACGCTTCTTAACTTCACCGTACTCCTCCCCTAGGATCTTCTCGTATTCTTCGATGAAAGCCTTCATACAGCATCTGTATACTTTGTAGTGTACGCTTAGTAGCGCTCTCTCGAATATTATCAGATCTACAGCTCTATCCTCAGCTTTAACGGTATACTGCGATAACCCGTAGTCTACCAAGAATACCCTCCCATCCCCTACGAGTATCATGTTAGATGTCGTAGGATCTCCATGCTGTATACCTGCTTTATGCAGTCTAGCTATACAGCAGCCTATCTTCCTCGAAAGTGTTATAGCTTCATCTACACTGGTAGAGTTGATATATTCTTTAAGTCTAAACCCATCTATATAGCTCATGACCAGTAGAGCTTCAGGTGGATCTACGTAGTATACGGTGGGTGATGGGATACCGGCATTTTTAGCATCCCTAAGGATCCTAGCTTCTAGTATAGTCCTCCTACCCCTTATATGATCGTCTATCTCCTTTATCCTGTAGCTTTTAGGTATACGGTATTTGAATATAGCCTTCCTCCCATACCATGAGCCTAGGTAGATTTCAGCTTCAGCACCCCTATATATGAGGTGGAGGTCTCTACCTTCTAGAATAGACGCCAAACCCTCTCTCTAGCCTTCAGCGATTGATCCTTGAAACTATCGGGTACTATGTACAGGTATATTACATGGCCTTGGAATCTATCTATCTTAGCAGGAGCCCATCCTGGTATCGTGAAATCGTGGCTTACAACCCTAGCTCCAGGTTTAAGCTCAGATTCGAATTTAGGTTTAAGCTTCTCGTTACCTAGAGTCGTAAGATATAACGTTACTACCGTAGCTTCTGAGAGATCGGCTTTCATAGCATCGTTGTTATACACTTTAATCCTACCCTCTATATCCGGTATAACCGGTTTAAGCTCCTGTATGGTTGAGAGAACCTTAAGGTATAGATCGCTTCTTATCTCGTATCCTACAGCCTTCCTAGCGTTGAACTCTGTGATAGCGGCCGTAAGTATACGTCCATCGCCGCATCCCAGATCGTAGACTACATCCTTAGAGTTAACCTCAGCTAGGGAGAGCATACGTCGAACTACCTCTATAGGCGATGGAACGAAGGGAGCTAAGCTATCCGCCATACAGACACCGAAAGAGAAAAATTACATCTACACCTCCCTTTAAACTTTAGTATCGACCTCCCCTAGGAGGTGGGTGGTATATGCCTAAAGCTAGAGTATTGAAGATCGAAGAGGATATAGAAGGCGCGGTAGAAACAGCTGTATCCATACTCGAACGTGGAGGGTTGGTCGTATACCCTACAGAGACATGCTACGGGCTTGCGGCGGATATAACGAATATAGACGCCGTGTTTAAAGTGTATAGTGCTAAGAGGAGGCCGGTAGATAGATCCCTCACCGCTATAGTAGCAGACCTAGATATGTGGATGGAGTACGCATACCTAGATGAGAAAGCTCTAAAGCTTATAAGACGATTCAACCCTGGACCGTTAACTATAGCTACATGGAAGAAGCCTAGGGTTCCAGATATAGTTAATCCTAGAGCTTTCGCAGCTAGGATATCGAGCCATAGGATTGCTACGATGATAGCGAAGAAGCTCGGGAGACCTATAACCGCTACGAGCGCTAACATCCATAGGGAGGCGAACCCCTACGGTGTAGAAGATATCTTGAGACAGATAGGAGATAGCGTGGATCTAATACTAGACTATGGTCTGCTCCCGATCAGACCTGTATCGACCATAGTAGATCTCACCTACGATCCACCAAAGATAGAGAGGGTGTATCCTCATGGATCCTATAGATTGGAAGAGATACTGGAAGCCTTAGCGGATTGCTAGAATCTCTGAAGCCTACGTCTAACTATATGCGAGAACGTAGAAGCTGCTATCAACGCTAGCATAAAGCTATATAGCTCGAATCCCCTAGATACAGTGGTAGCTGTATCTTGGCTTCCGTTTGAAACCTTCTGTCCCTCTAAACCTATGCTTCTATCGGGCTGGAGGGGCGGCTTTAAATCCGATACACCTCCACCCCTAGTGGATACATCTATTAGGTATACCGTAGTTAAGCCTAGTAACGAGGCTATAAGGATTGACGCTAATATCTCGATCCTCAATTTCGAGGATACTATAGCTGTAAAGCTCGTTATAGCTCTAACTATTTGAAACTTCAGAAGGGTTTATACCTCCAAGCCCTCACGGTTTCATACCAGAAAGCAGCTGCAGCTATCATAGCGACCGCAACCGTATAGATGTTTAGATCACCCCACGAGAGTATTACGTATGATGTTAAGAAGCTTGTGAAGAATACAGCGTAGAATACTAGCCTCGGGATAAGCCTACCTCCGAATACTATGTAGGGTTTAAGTATAGATAGCTCTACAACCCTAGAAGCCCTATATAATCCATCTTCATCCTCCTCCACTAATCCGAGCTTAATAAGCTTCTCTACATGATAGTATGCTAAGCTAGGCGTAGAGAATCCTAGACCTCTCTGTATATCCCTCATCCTGATAGGCCCGTTAGCGACTATACACAAGTATACTCTAAGCGTAGTACCTTTAACCTCCTTCTCTACATCGATCGAAGGCGGCAAGATATCCTCGTAGAATAGTAGGATATGGGGAGAAGATAAACCTGATGCCATTAGATAAGCTTAGAGAACTCATCCAACCTTCCAGCATACTCCACCAAGACACGGCTGATAAGCGAGGATATACTAAAGTTGAACCTATACCTAAATATTTTAGAGTAGAGGTGGCAGCGGGATGGAGGGAGGCCGCAAGATCTGTTTAGGGATAGAGGGGACCGCTCATACTTTCGGTGTAGGTTTAGCAGATAGTAGCGGTAGGATACTAGCTAACGTTAGAAGCTCCTATAAGCCTCCACCTGGTATGGGTATACATCCGAGGGATGCAGCTCAACACCATAGCATGGTTGCAGGGGAGACTATACGTAGAGCCTTAGATGAAGCCGGGTTGAGGATATGGGATGTAGATGCGGTAGCTTTCTCTCAGGGACCCGGACTCGGTCCATGCCTAAGGATTACGGCTACCGTTGCTAGAGCTATCTCCCTAGCTATACGTAAACCTTTGATCGGTGTCAACCATCTATTAGCACATATAGAGATAGGTAGGATCACCACAGGCGCTCAGAATCCGCTTACACTACTAGTTACAGGTGGTAATACACAGCTTCTAGGCTACGAGGATGGGAGGTATAGGGTACTCGGCGAAACGCTAGATATAACAATAGCTAACTGTTTCGATGTATTCGCTAGAGAGGTAGGATTGTACGATCCTACGAACCCGTGGCCTGGACCGGTATTCGATGAAGTAGCCGATAGAGGATCTACATACATACCTCTACCCTACACCGTTAAGGGTATGGATCTACAATTCTCAGGGCTCCTAACAGCAGCTTTGAAAGCCTATAAGAGCGGAAAGTATAGACTCGAGGATGTAGCGTATAGTCTTAGAGAGACGGCTCTATCGATGCTTATAGAGGTTACGGAGAGAGCATTAGCGCATACAGGTAAATCTGAGATACTCGTTATAGGAGGATTCGCACGTAACCGGAGGATGCAGGAGATGCTATCCAAGATGGTTGAAGCTCATCGAGCTAAGGTCTACATAGTTCGAGATGAGTATGCTACGGATAACGGTGCTATGATAGCTTGGACAGGTATCCTACACTATAGCGTAGGTGATACTACAAGCATAGAGGAAAGCGTGGTTAAACCTAGATGGAGGATAGAGGATGTAGAGGTGAAGTGGATCGCTACCTAACCAACAGTAGCCCGAAGTATTTCGGAGTCTCTCTACGAGATTTAAGAGGCTTGATATCGAAGCCAGCCTTTCTAGCCGTAGCATAGACGTCTATACCACACGCCTCCATGGATGGCCTAGCTATCTCAGGATACCTACAACTCTTAAGCGTACACTCCTCACATAGCTCGCATGGACCCACAGCCATAGCGAAGGCGGAGTAGTATCCAGCTAGGAAAGCCTCCCTCTCGAGTCCAGCCATAACCCTATGGATATCAGCTTCAGGTAGAAACTCTACCAGTATGCAGTATTCATACGATCTAAGTATCCTTCTAGTCTCCTCCGGTGTCGGAGAATAGGGTGGGCATGTAAGCCTCTCACCGTATCCTCCGCATCCATACATACATTTAAGTCTAACCCAATCTGCGATTACGATATCCTCAGATCTTAGGATCCTAGCTGTTTTAGCACCTAGCTTCACAGCTAGATTGCATAGATCCTCTAAAGATAGCGAGTAGTATCCATCATCCAAGGATAACCACCTATGGGTTAATCGATCCAGCCGCATAGCTTTTTGAGAAGCTCTACAAAGTAGCTGAAGTTATCGAACGATATATCGGGTGGGACGGCGTGATCTACACCTGGAAAGTAGCCTCTACTCTCTACTAACGGTGGAACCTTTCTGTAGACCTCCCTATCTATGTCTAGCTTGGACGATGCTAGCATCCTCTTATCTATACCACCCATCATAACGAGGTTTGGATACTTCCTCCTAAGCTCTACTACATCCATACCTGCGGCTACTTCGCATGGAGATATACCATCAACTCCTACAGATAGAAGCTCGGGTATTAGAGGTTCGACATACCCATCGCTATCTACTATAACTATCTTAACACCATTATCTTTAAGGAACTTGATAAACTCACGGTAAACCGGTGAAATATACTCTCTAAACATCTTGGGTGAAATCATTGATCCACGTTTATAAGCCATATCCTCGTTGAGTGTAACATAGTCTACCTCAACCTCTCCGATAGCTCTCCTTAAAGCTTCGATATGGAAATCCAGGTATAGATCAAGTATATCCCTGATAAGCTGTCTATCTTTGAAGAAGCTTATCAGGGTAGCCTCCAACCCCATCATATCCCTAATCCACCAGAAAGCACCTCTCAGCGACATATGTATGAGGAAGCTTCCATCATTATTTTTCCTTAGATACTCGACCGTCTCCCCCCATCTAGATGGATATCTATCTGGGTGATGCGGGTCATATCTACCCTTTATACGCTCGAAATCATCCCTACACTTAACGGGGAAATCTACGAACGTCCTCGTAGCGAACCCGCTCCAACCATACTTCCAATCATCTTGGAATCCCAGCTGGGTTATACCTAGACTATCCACCCATACCCTATACCTATCATCCTCCCTTATAATCTTGTAATCGAAAGGGGGGATGGGGCCTAGGTTTACAAGCCTATCGCTAGGCTCCCACTGGAAGCCTTCAGAAGGCCACGAGGTTATATTGAAAGTCTTCATACCATATATGTCGAACCTAAAGTATGTAGCTGCATCCATCCCTGGGGGTAAACCCTCCATCCACCACCTTTTAAGCGTAGCAGGTCTAATACCCCATAACGATAACGGTATCCTATCCGGTTTACCGAATCTAGCTACCTCTAGGAATCTAATCCGTAGATTCAAACCTCTCAAACCACCGATAACGATGGATGACGTCCGACTTTATTAAACTATCCCTATAGCTATTCGCGGAAGGGAAACCGTTAAATAGCGGCTGCGATGAATTGTATGATTGCTTCCTAGGGTTATAGGTTTAGATGGTGGTCATGATGGTGGGTGATCGTATTCCAAGATCCAGGCGATGAATATACAGAGATAATCGAACTTGAAGGACATCTCATAGATTCGTACATACTACCTAAGGTTTTCGATAGAGTTATGGATCTAGGAGGGGAGTTCGAGGTATTAGATTTCCGTATAGGTAGGAGGAAGGATGAGACGAGCTACGCTAGGATAATGGTTAAGGGTAGGAGTCGCGACCACCTCGAATACATACTTAAAGAGCTTAGAAGTTTAGGAGCTCTACCGGTATACATAGAGGATGCTAAGTTAGAGGAGGCCCCAGATGATATGGTTCTACCGGATGGATTCTACGCTACTACGAACCATCCTACATGGATAAGGTATAATGGTAGATGGGTGCAGGTCGAAGATGTATGTATGGATAAAGTTATAGTAGTGGACCCTGTAGCCGGTAGAGCATACTGTAAGGGTATTAGGGATGTACGTAGAGGGGATCTTGTAGTCGTAGGCGATGAAGGTGTGAGGGTTAAGCTTCCAGAATATCCTAGGACGGGTGTAGGTATCTTCGAGTTTATGAGTAGTAGAGCTTCACCTGAGAAGCCTACACCGACTATAGTTAAGAGGATAGCTGAGGAGATGTATAAGGTGAAGGCATCCAGGGGTAGGATAGTAGTCGTAGCTGGACCTGCGGTGGTACATACGGGTGGAGGTGAACATCTAGCACGTATGATCCGTATGGGGTTCGTCGACGCTCTTCTATCCGGTAATGCGCTAGCTGTTCACGATGTAGAGTACGCCCTCTTCGGTACATCGCTCGGGTTCAAGGTGGATGAAGGGTATAGGATACCTGGTGGAAATAAGAATCACCTGGTAGCTATAAACGAGGTGATGAAGTGCGGAGGTCTACGTAGAGCAGTCGAGAAGGGGATATTGAAGAAGGGGATATTCTACGAATGCATAGTTAACGATGTACCATACGTGCTAGCAGGCTCGATAAGGGATGATGGACCTATACCCGATGTCATAACGGATGTAGTTGAAGCTCAGAAAGCGTATAGAATGCATCTTAAGGATGCAGGCCTAGTCTTAATGCTAGCATCTATGCTACACTCTATAGCTGTAGGGAATATGATACCTTCTACTGTTAAAGTCGTATGCGTAGATATAAACCCGGCTGTACCGGTTAAGCTTCTCGATAGGGGGGCGGCTCAATCGATAGGCGTAGTATCGGATGTAGGTGTATTCCTACCTATGCTCGTAGATGAGCTTGCTAAGCTTAAAGCTCTACACGGATCTCCGAAGAAGGGTGATACGTATCGTGAGCAGTAGGATTCTAATCTATAAGTTTGGCGAGAGATGCGTAGCTACAGCCGAAGGTATGGAGAGGATAGTAGACATCGTAAGGGATGCGTTGAGTAGGGGTTATAGGCTAGTAGTAGTCGTAGCTGCTGTGGAAGGGGTGACCGATAGGCTTCTATCCCTATGTAGGGAGATGGAGCTAGGTGTCGAGGATAGGGTAGGGGGGCATATAAACTGGGTAAGAGAAGTGTATGTAAAGCTAGCGATGGAGGCTTTAGGTAGTATCGAAGCTAGGGAGGCTGCTCTTAAAAGGATCGAGGCGGTAGTGGGGGAGGTGAGGAGTATATCCTATACATGCGTGAAGCTTAGAGAGGTTACAGCTAAGGTTAGAGACTATATAGCTTCGATAGGAGAGGTTCTATCCGCTATCATAGTATCTAGCAAGCTCACGGAGGAGGGGATTGATAGCGTAGCTCTAGCGGGGTGGGAGGCTGGCATAGTTACAGATGGAAGGTTCGGGGATGCTAACCCGTTGATAGAGAATACGAGAGTCGAGGTTTCTAAGAGGTTGAAGCCTCTGATAGATCGTGGCATAACGCCTGTGGTAGCCGGTTTCTCAGGTGCGACGATAGATGGCTGTATAACTACGCTTGGACGTGGTGGAGCAGATTATACAGCTACTATCCTAGCTGCATGTCTAGATTCCGATGAGGTTTACCTATGGACGCATGTAGACGGTATAATGACGGCTGATCCTATGATCGAGAGAAGAGCTAGAACTATAGATAAGCTAAGCTACGAGGAGGCTATAGAGCTAGCTAGGTTTAGCGTTAAAGGGTTGCATCCAAGGGTATTCGATCCTATAGCTTCACGAGGCATCCCAGTCAGGGTTAGGAATCTATTCGATACCGGTAAGCATGGGACATCTATAGAGCCTGGTAGACCTGAAGTCGATAGACGTATAGTTAAAACAGTCGTTTTGATAAGGGATGTAGCCCTCCTAGCAGTCGAGGGGACGGGTATGGTCGGTTTACCAGGTGTAGCGGCTAAAGTTTTCGAAGCTTTAGGTAGAGCTGGTGTGAATATACTTATGATATCGCAAAGTAGCTCCGAAGCCAATATAACTATGGTGATCGATAGAGGTTCGCTCGATAGAGCTGTCGCAGCTTTAGAATCGAGCGTTACAGGTTTACTCGTCAGTAGGGTATACTACGAGCCGGATATATGCGTAGTATCGGTGGTAGGAGCCGGTATGAGGGGGACGCCGGGGGTAGCTGCTAAAGTGTTTAGAGCGGTAGCTTCGAAGGGGATAAACGTACGTATGATAGCTCAGGGCTCCTCAGAGTACAACATATCCTTCGTCGTCAAGGAGGAGGATGGAGAGGAGGCTGTGAGAGCGATACACGATGAATTCAAGCTATACGAAGATTAGCTTAACCCTTAGCTCTACGCATCTTCACAGCTATATGGATAGCTACTATGGCTACCACAGCTATGGATACCGATATAGCGAGATCCCTAGCAACCCTAACATATGGATCCTCCACCAACCTGGTATGCTCGATCAGCTTAACATCGAACAGTATCTCCTCATCCCTAAACTCTTCATCCACAGTATCCTCCTGGTATCCCTCGACGTATAGAGCGAGATAGTTCGATGTTATATGGCCTAAAGGCTTGATCGGGGGTAGCGGATCGGTAGCTTCTATGGGTATCCACCCGAATGGTGGACTCCATACCTCAACCCATGCATGCCAACCTTTAACCTCGGAATCCTCGATATACACACCTAAAACCCTTCGAGCAGGTATACCTAAACCTCTAGCTAGAGATATCAGTAGATCTGAGAATTCTGAGCAATCCCCGTAACCCCTCCTCAAAGCTTCTGATGCACCTAACCTCTCCTCGATCCTTCTATACGATAGCTTAGAATTAACTATCTTCTTAGCTTCTCCGATCAATACATCGATGCGAGAATCCCCGATTAGAGATGACTTAATCTCTTCGAGAAGCCTAGATACGATTGGATCTGTGAAATTCCACCAGTAGCTTGGAGCGAGATACACCGAGTCTATACGATCTAAATCTATATCCTCCAATCTACCATACCCTCCGGTATCCACCGCTGAGACCGTACTATAGCATACGACGCGATACCTACCCTCCAACCTAAACGTCGATCCGTAAACATCTAGATCGATCTTAAACCTATAGATAACGTTACCCCATCTATCCGTAAACCTATCGTATACCTTAGGGTTCAACTCAAGCACATAGGATAGTTGATGACTGTTATTCAACGGAACAAGCCAATCTACGTAGACAGTCCTATTAGAACCTAGATAGGTTAGGGTAGCTACATCTTCAACCTCATAAACCCTATACTCGATATACCTCAACCCAGGGTTAGACGGTATATACGATTCGATGACTATAGAGATGAGTAGTAGATAGGTTAGACTTAGGCTTCGGATACAGTTTCGCAAACCATACATTATATGATTTCGGGATACTAATAACCCTACCTCCATCCGCACATAACTTTACTGCTAAGTCTACCGACGTAGCATAGGTATAGGGTAGATATACTCCACGGCTGAAGCCTTACCGACCACTCTGGTAGCCTCATCTACGTTCGATCTTCGTACCCCCATCGACTGTGGATAGCCTCCTGTTCTCCTAAGCTTTCCATCCGTATAACTTCGACTAGCTTCATCGTAAGGGTTTAAGGAGAGCTTTAACGATATCTATGAATCTTCTAAGAGATTCTTCGACGCTATACTCCATCCTAGCTTCTAAACTTACATATCCTTCATATCCTATCGAGCTTAGGATACTAAAGAGCTGATTTAGGGGGAGCTCCCCTAGCTCAGATACACCTCTACTCATATCAGCTACATGTATATGCTCTACGTATCTCCCGGCATATCCTAAGGATCTAACGAGATCCTTCTCCTCGTTTAACGCATGGTATACATCGAATAGGATACGTATAGATCTAAACATCTCTACGAACATAAGAGCCTCCTCGATGCTATTTACAAGGTTTGTTTCACCGCTACTCAAAGGTTCCAACAGTATATGTACACCTTTCTCGTACGCGTAACGATCGAGTTCTCTCAGAGAGGATGCGAGTAGACGTATACCCTGATCTCGATCGGTACATCTACCCCTAACCAAGCCTAAGACGACTCTATACGATCCTAGCTCGCAAGATAGATCTATGTATCGACGCATCCACTTAACAGCTTTCAACCTAGAATCCTCATCTACACTGGACAGGTTGATACCGTGGAGTATATACGATAAACCTGTCGATAATACTGGTATATCTAAACCGTAATCCTCGGTAACCCTACGCAACCTAACACCATCCACATCGAAGGGGTTAGGTATGTTATACTCTACGCCATCTAGCCCTATGGATCTAATCCTAGGTAGCAGGTCATCTAGAGAACCCCTCACACCTAGGTTGAACCTTGGATCCGACGTTAAGAGATAGACCACGGATAGCTTCAGCGAGCCCACCAACCGTTAACCCTTAGGTTCACACCAGGATCTAGGTTTATCGAAATATAGATCTTCGAATTCTATCCAAGTCCTAGGTATCCTACCCGCCGGATAACTTCTCTTAAGCCATTCCACGAATTCTACAACCCTCTCTACAACCTTCTCGACGAGAACCCTACCTTTAACCGGATCTGCAAGATTAGCATAGCCTACAAAGCCTTTACGGTAATAGTAGAACTCCGGTAGAGAGCTTACATCGTACCAGTTGAAAGGTCTATCTGTGAATACATTCCCAGCTGTGTTAACCCATCTAGCTGGTAGCGGTCTGTACACACCCCATTCACCCTCCCTCTTTAGCTTATCCTCGTCGATTAGATCTGGAGCTAGATACCATACGACACTGGTTTCGACTTCATCCGCATGTATGAACGGAGCCTCTATCCTCACACCTGGAGCTACCTCCTCCCCGCTACCGGCTTTCCTCAATATATCTTGAACCCAAGCCCACCAGCTAGTAACCAATATAAGCGCATGGACACCCTTCTCTACTATAGCTAGATCCTTAGCTATGGGGAGGACATACTCCTGCCCGTGGCTATTCCAGATGAAGATCTTCTTGAAACCAGCGTTAGATAGCCACTTAACAACCTCCGCTACATACTCGGCTAGTAGCGTAGCTCTGACGGGGATGGTACCAGGTATACCGTAGTGGTGGCTAGGATGACTACCATACGGTATAGGTGGAGCTACCGTAACACCTGTCTCATAGGCTACCCTCTCCGCTATAGAGACGCCTATTATCGTATCCTCCCCTAGAGGGGCGAAGGGACCGTGAGCTTCCAACGACCCCACTGGTAGGAAGACTACATCGTTCTCTCTTACCTTCTCCTCAAGCTCACTAGTATTCATCTGATCTAGGTATATCTTACGGTTATAGCGATCTAACACAGGTTTAGACCAGCGACTACCAATAGCGCAACCCATAACGCAGACACCGAGGATATACGTAGATGCAGCTGGGGAGATAACTCTAACTCTATCCCTACACTCTAAGGCTTCAACGTTATCTTACCATCGATCCTCTGTCTAGCTCTATCGAAAGCTCTAGAAACATCGTTCAACCTAAACCTACTAGTTATCATCTTAGTAGTATCCACCGATCCAGACGACATCAACCTTATAACGTTCCTGAATATGCCCCATCCAGAATGACCTTGACTACCGTATATCTGCCCCTTCCTAACCTGGAATACTTCAGGATACATAGATACAGCTCTAGGAGCTCTACCTATCCATGTAATTTTACCTCCGACCGCTAAGCTCTTCTCCATCTGCGCTAGTAGTTCGGGTACACCTGAAGCTTCTATATGCAAATCCACACCCCATCCACCGGTAATATCTAGTATCTTCCCCCAAGGCTGTATACCCATCCTCTCGAGCTCGATCGGATTGAATACATAGTCTGCACCCATAGATCTAGCTAGCTCCATTCTAACAGGGCTTACCTCGAAAGCTATAACCTTACTAGCACCTGCAGCTTTAGCTAGAGCTATAGCCGATAGACCTATAGGTCCCGCACCCCATACAGCTACGTATCCACCTGGATCGAATCCTCCAGCTCTATTGAATATCGCTCTATACGCTACGGATGCAGGCTCCACTAGACTACCTGCCTCGAAGACTCTATCCTCGCTTCCATACCTATCTAGGAGCGGGTTTATACTCCAAAGATACTTCTCATGGACTACTACGTATTCAGCCATAGCGCCGTCATGCGTAAAGCCTAACTCACCGAATTCTAGATCTCTAGGATCGTTAAGCCTAGTACAGTGATTGACATCTACAGATCTACATATCAAGCATTCACCGCACCAAAGCATCTCCTCGCTAGTAACCATATCGCCAGGTTTAACGTTTACAACATCACTACCGACCTCCTCTACTATACCGCTGAACTCATGTCCTAAGGTTACAGGTAGCTTAGTTAAACCTGGGTATAGCATGTAGCCTTCGCTATCATACTCCGTCATATGGATATCGCTACCGCATATCCCTACAGCTTTGACCCTGATCAATACCTCCCTACCCCTAGGTTTCGGTATATTTCTCTCCTCTAACGTAAGCTTAGGATTCCTCCATACGTTACTACCTTCACGAACCTTACGAGTGGTAACTTCCTCTCTAGATACAGCGTAAACTCTACGTGGATCGAAATCTGCGTAGAGGACGGCGGCTAGCATCCTACCCAAACCTACCCCTCCACGAATAAGCTACCGAGTGTAAGGATTTAAAGCTCAACCAACCTAGTAATGTACAGGTATAGCTTTCCCTTCCCTGAAGGATCTCCAGCATGCATCCGATATACATAGAGCTTTATACCCATCTTCCACGGTAACCTGAGGTGTGGAATCGGTCAACACGGCCTCCGTGAAACTCTTCAACTCTTCGATATAAGCTTCATAAAACCTTCTCTCAAACCACGGAGCTCCACGGAACTTCACACCATCTGAGGTACCGTAGTAAAGTGAATGGTCGAAGCTACAACCGATAGAGATCGTACCATCCGTCCCTAGAATCTCCGTCCTTAGATCGTAGCCGTATACAGATCTCCTACAACCCTGTATAAATCCTTGAACGCCGCCTTCAAACTCGAGCATAACGTTAGCGAAATCTACGTCTCCGAATATCCTCAGATCATTATAGAAGAAGCTTCCACCGGATACATAGACCTTCGATACCTCTAAGTCTAGGAGCCATCTCGCCATATCGAAGTCATGCGTGAGCATATCCGCGAAGATACCCCCACTCAGCCTCGGATCGGCAGCCCAGCCTGAGGGGGGCTGCGGATCTCTAGCTATATCGACTAAGCAGACCGGCCGACCTATAGCGCCCTCCTCGATCCTACGTTTAGCATCCCTATACACGTAATCGAATCTACGCTGGTAGCCTACCATAACCTTTAGATCCCTCTTTCCAACAGAGGAGACGATCTCTCTAGCTTCATCTGATGATGGAGTTAGAGGTTTCTCCACGAATACGTGTTTCCCCTCCTTCAAAGCTTCTAAGACGATATCTTTATGGGTGAAAGTGGGTGTAGCTACGATTACCGCATCGATATTCGGATCTACTAGAACTTTCGAGTAATCCGAGTACCATGCCACACGAAGCTTCTCCCCCATGGATCTAGCTAGATCCTCTGATACATCGCATACAGCTGCAAGCTCAGCTTTATCTACCCTCGATCTAAGCGTCTCGCAATGTAGTCTACCTATCCTACCTAAACCGATGACGGCGTATCGTACGTGATTCAACAGCTACACCAATACGATGACAGTAGGAATATACGATTTAAGAGTTATCTATAAGAGCCGAAATAGTATGGGGGTTAGGAAAGGCTATACAGCTTTGAACATAGGTATTATCCTAGAACTTATAATCTTCATAGCTTCATATGGCTGGGGACCTATAGGTGAACCTACTACGAACTGTGTCACACCCATCTTCAAACATTCCTCTATACGTTTAGCTACGGAGGATGGGCTGCCTGAAACACTGAATGCATCGATCATATCGGTTGTTACAGATTTGAATGCTTCATCGAAACGTCCTGATACTATAAGCCCCCTTATACGAGAAGCTAGCTCGAGGTTTATACCATGCCTCTCCAACACAGCCTCAGGGCTTCCGGCTACTATGAAGGCTACCACCTGCCTAGATGTCTCCATAGCTTTAGCTTCCTCATCTGCCACCGAGAAGGCTGTATAGGCTACTATATCCACGTTCTTGATATCCTTCGAAGCCTTCTCAACACCCTTCCTCACATACTCTATAGCGTATCTGAAATCCTCCGGGTGGCTTGCGTTTATAAGTACACCATCACCGATTTCTCCGGCTAGGGATAGCATCTGCGGGCCTTGAGCACCTATGTAGATCGGTATGTAGGATCTGCATTTGAAGTTTAGCGAAGCAGATTTAACTTTAAATACACTCCCATCGATGGAGACCGGATTCCCCGCTAACAACCCTCTGATTATATGCACGGACTCCCTTATAGCCGGTAAAGGTTTAACGATCTCGATACCGATACCTTCGAGCGTAGCTCTATCTCCTGCTCCTATACCTAGAGCTACTCTATCTGGAGCTATCTCGGCTAAGGAGGCTACAGCTGATGCTGTAGCTGCTGGATGCCTTATGTACGGGTTCGTTACACCTACACCAAGCTTTATACTTCTAGTGTAGATAGCTGTAGCGGTAAGCGTCGTGAAGACGTTTCTATTGTTGTAGTGATCTGTAACCCATACATATTCGAATCCAAGCCTCTCAGCCTCTATAACGTATAGGGTCGTCCTCCAGAAAGGCTCTCTAGGGACGAATTCTACACCGAACCTCATAACCTACACCTCTCATCAGAGCCCACATCTAGACCTTATATCTCTAGCTTTCTCCGGATCCATGTATTCTAATACCTCTAGAAGGGATTTGAAACCGGATGCTGAGGATAGCTTACCTTCAGATGCGTATCTCAGCATACTCAAAGCTCTATCCGATGGAACCTTACCGGCGCCTCTGCCTTGAAGGATTATCGATAAAGCTTCTTCGATATACTTCTTCGATATACGACATCCACTCATACAAACACCTCACATAAATAGAATGGTATATCCTACGGATTTTAAGATTTAAGGTTTAACCCTCTCCGGATCTCTGGGAAGCAGGACTGCCTCCCTTATATTATCTAAACCTACTATCCTCATGGTTAGACGTTCTAAGCCTGTACCTGAACCCCCATGGGGAGGTACACCATACTTGAAGAATTCTAGGTAGAAGCTGAAGTTATCTGGGTTGTATCCCTTCTCTATACATTGACTCCTTAGTAGATCGTACCTATGCTCCCTCTGACCTCCTGTCGTCACCTCTAAACCCATCCATATCAGATCGAAGCTGTAGGCCCAATCAGGCTCATCACGCTTACGCATAACGTAGAATGGCCTAGATTCAGATCTCCATGGAAACTCTATCAGGAAAGCTGCCTTGCAGCCATACTCCTCCTCCACGGCTTTCGAGAACACCCTCTCCCCACGAGTATCTAGATCCTCCATATACGTTGGCTTATAGCCTCTAGATTCCACCATCTTGTACGCTTCCCTAACCGTTATCCTCGGAAGACCTTTAACTATCCTAGGAGGCTTAACGCCTAGTATATCGAACTCCCTTCCACATATCCCTCCTATACGATCGGCTACGTAGACGATCATATCCTCGACTACATCCATAACATCATGGTAACTCTCTATGTAGCTAACCTCGAAATCTATACTCGTATACTCGCATAGATGCCTCGGCGTATGATGGGGTTCAGCTCTGAATACAGGCCCTATCTCGTAAACCTTCTCGAAGCCTGAAGCCATAAGCATCTGCTTATAGAACTGAGGGCTTTGAGCTAGGTAAGCCCTCCTACCGAAGTAGTCTACGGGGAAAACAGATGCACCGGATTCCGTAGCTTCAGCTACTATCTTAGGTGTATGAACTTCTATGAATCCTCTACTTCTGAAGAATTCGTGTAATAAACCTGTGATCACGCTTTGAACCTTGAATATAGCTGAGACTGCCGGATTCCTGAGATCTAGGAATCTATAGTCGAGCCTTCTACCGATACTAGTCTCTACAGATGAATCTAGGAATTCTATAGGGATCGGGGATGATGCTTCGCTTAAAACCTCAAACTCTACCGGGATAACCTCTCTACCCAGCTTAGCTATAGAGCTTTCAACCATAAACCCTTGTACCGCTACCACGCTCTCCCTAGGTATGGAGCATACCTTTTCGAATAGCTCATCCGGTATGGAGCCTCTCTTGAATACTATCTGAGCTACACCGGATATATCTCTCAACACTATGAAAGCGATATTCTTTAGAACCCTGATATCCTGAACGAACCCTGCTAATACAACCTCGCCGTACCGGGCATCCGCTACCCTCACCCTCCTCCTTAGATCGATCCTACCCGCCATAGCTAACTCACTATCCATACTAGTACTCGATGAGTATAGATATAGTCTTCGCGATGCTAAGAGAAAAACGTTATAGAGAGTTTAGAGATAGGGTTTACGAACGTATAGTACCTTTAACTTGTCTGACTATAGCCTTATACTGCTCATCGGTTATAACGCCTGAATGGCTGAGAGTCTCCGCTATATCGAGTATGGATGCAACCGAGTGGAGTTTTACACCATCCTCCCCAAGCTTCTCACTCCCACCCTCCATCCTATCTATAAGGACGACGGCATCCTCGACTACCACACCCTCCCCTCTCAAAACTCTAACGGCGCTAAGTATGCTTTTACCGGTCGTTATAAGATCATCGAGAACCACGACTTTATCTCCAGGTTTAACTACACCCTCTATCCTACGTTCACGTCCGTGAACCCTCTCCTCCTTCCTAACGTAGAGTAGAGGCTTATCTAGAAGGAAAGCGGCTATCGATGCGAACGGTATACCAGCTGTAGGTATACCTGCTATCCTATCGAAGCTATCGAGACCGACCTCCTCCTCTAGTAGTTTAACGTAGAGATCGCATATCCTCTTGAATACCGAAGGGAAGCTCGGAACTATCCTTAGATCTATATAGTATGGGCTGATCTTACCGCTTGTAAGCTTGAACATACCGAATTGTAGAGCGCCGAGACGTACGAGCATGTTACACAGGTAGAGAACAGCTTCATTCCTCCAGCTCAAGGTTTAACCCTAGTTGGGTGATGGCTGTAGCTCTAGAAAAAGGTTGTGTTCAAACTCTAGTAACCGTTATATACAGGCTGAGAGGGGTTATCCATATCTAGGGGTTGGATGAACGTAGGTATAAGATAAGAGAGTGTAGGAAGGAGGATCTAGGGGAGGTTATAGCGATCAATAGAAGGTGTCTACCTGAGAATTATACATCGATATTCTTCGAGGAGATGAGAGAGAAATATCCAGATCTATTCTACGTCGCCGAAGTAGATGGGAAGATCGTAGGATACGTTATGTGTAGGGAGGAGGCGGCTGGCTTAGATCTACCTAGACTTAGAGCGAGACGTAGAGGCCATATCATATCGATAGCGGTCCTACCTGAATACAGACGTAGAGGTATAGGGAGATCCCTGCTAACTAAGGCTTTGGAATCTATGAGGATGAGGAATCTAGAAGAGTGTATACTAGAAGTTAGAGTATCTAATACAGCGGCCATCAACCTCTACAGGAAGCTCGGGTTCGAGACAGTATCACAGATACCGTTCTACTATATGGATGGAGAGCATGCATACCTGATGAGAGCTAAACTCACAGGTTGAATCACCTACCAGTATCTCCTCGCTAAAGCTTTTCTTTCCGCTTCTATCACGAGTTCAAAGAATCTATCTGTAAGCTTAGGTTCCGCTTCCAGTATCGCTTCTACATCCTCTAAGCTTAAGCCTTTAGCTGAGAGAGCATAGATAGCTGGCAACCCATATGTCGCTACCAGCATACCGGCTTTAGCCAATTCTTCATGAAGCTTATCCTGACGTTTAACCTTAGAAATCAACTTATACGCTTCGTCTTCATCTATATTTAGAGGGGCTAGACGGCTAGATCCGCATACCGGGCATCTAGCATCTGATAGAAGCTTAAGAACCGTCGTCTCGACGTATTCGAAGCATTCTGTACATACCAATGTTCTAGATTCGTTCATCAACCTAGCTTTAACAGATTCTAGGAGGATCTTCTTCATCTTATCTGCAGGTATTATATCAGTCTTCCTACCTATCCTCTCCATCCCTATCCTAGCTAGCGGGGATGGCTCCTCAGAGTCTATGGCTACTATATCGATTAAACCCTTACGGATGGGCTCCAGTATATTCTCTACCAAGCCGTCTATATCCATATCCTTCTCTAGGGTCTCCTTCAAAGCTTCTTCGTAGATCACGGTACCCTTCATACTTTCGGCTATCTGACTAAGCGATACATCCGTGAAATCCACATCTTCACGTATAGCTGAAAACCTTCTAGCTACGTGCACCAACCTACGTTTGAATAACCCAGTCTTCTCGGCAGCTTCTGAACCCCTAGTACGGATCTCACTGCCTGAAAGCGACCTAAGTATCGAGGCCACCTCGGATACATCCACCGATCCGCCCGGTAGATGAATTATCACTCTATACGGATCCTGCTGTACGGCTACGCTTACGCCATATCTATCTGTGAGTATATCGCCCAATATCCTTCCTAGGCTTCTATTGATCAAACTACCGCCATGTACGTGTACGATTAGATAGTCACCCCATCTCTCCACCACTATCCTCTTATCTGTAGGCAGGGGGTAGCTTTGAGCTAGTTGACTCCAACTCTCCTTAATAGCCTCCATAAGGATGGAGGGATCGATCGGATATATCCTAGCGATCCTCTTCGCCGAAGACTCGATACCTAGACCTTTCTCGAAATATTCTTCAAGTTTCCTCCTTATACGTCCAACCTCCGATGCGACTTCGAAGGGGACTGGTATCTCTTCTCCAACCCAACTTGGTATAGCTCCCGTAGGATCATCCACAGGCTTCACGTATATCCTATCGCCTATTATACTGACGAGTAGCCACGGACGGCCTTGACATATGAACTTAACCCCAGGTTCACCGTACTCAGCTACAAAAGCCTCGTCTAATATACCTACAGGTGTATCGTTAACTTCATCGTATACGAGGTATTGTTTCTCGTCGGGTATCATGGATAGGTTTTCGAAGTAGTATTCGTAGAGAGCTTTACCCCTCGCAGGCTTAGCTACAACTCTATCCTCGAAAGAAACCCATGCAAGCCTAGGATACCTCCCATGCATGTACGATAAGACCTTAACTAGATCCTCCTCTGATAGATCTCTATATGGATACGCCCTTCTAAATACTTGTAGTATCTCATCGAATCTCCACCGCTTCCTGTACATAAGCAACCCCGCTATCTGATGCGCTAATACATCGTAAGGCTTATAAGGTATCATAGCAGGTTCAAGCTCCTCCTTCAACGCCCTCCTAGCTATAACTATGGCTTCGAGGGAATCGTCGCTATCCATGGTTACGATTATACCCTTCGAAACCCTACCCAGGCTATGCCCGCTACGCCCGACCCTCTGTATAAGCCTCGTAACCTGCCTGGGACTCATATACTGAACGGTGAGATCCACCCTACCGATATCTATACCCAGCTCTAAGCTCGAAGTACATACGAGACCCTTAAGATCGCCTTTCTTCAACCCTATCTCAGCCATTATACGTGCAGGCTTAGAGAGACTGCTATGATGTATACTTACAGGTATATCGTCATCCCATACCCTAAACCTGCTAGCTAAGACCTCGGCTATGGAACGTGTATTCGTGAAAAGTAGTACGGATTCATAACTCTCGATAAGCTTCCTTAGAAGTCTAAGTCTAGCGGCTACCTCAGGCCTAGTGTATAGCATATCGGCTAACTCGTAATCCTCCGGTTGAGGTTGAGGGTATAGGACTTCTAACTTCATATGTTTAGCGACGGGAACTTTAACCACTGATACACTCCTACCCACCCCTACTAGGAATCTACCAACCTCCTCGAGGCTACCTATCGTAGCCGATAGACCTATACGCTGAAAATCGTTCGAGGTTAGCAGAGTGAGCCTCTCCAACGCTAGGGATAGCTGACTGCCTCTCTTATCCTCTGCGAATTCATGTATCTCATCGACTATGACCCATCTGACACTTGATAGATGTCTACGCATAACTCTACCGGTAAGGATTGCTTGAAGAGTTTCAGGTGTCGTTATAAGCATTTCAGGCGGGCTTCTAGCCTGCATTACCCGTTCCCTATTGTCGGTGTCACCATGCCTTACGGCAACCGTTACACCAACCTTCCTACACCACCATCCGATCCTATCTAGAAGGTCTCTATTCAAAGCGCGTAGAGGCGTTATGTAGAGAGCATAGACGCCGAATCTACGTTCAGGTAATCTTAGAAGTAGATCTAGGACCGGAAGTACGGCGGCTTCGGTTTTACCGGTACCTGTCGGAGCGGATAACAGTATATTTTCGCCTCTAAGTATCCTAGGTATAACTTCGACTTGGGGTTCCGTAGGTTTCAGGAATCCACGTTCGATGAGAGCATCCTGTATAGGTCTAGCTAACAGGTTAAACGGATATGGTAGCTCCTTAGACCCAGCTTCCACATCGGATGCACCGCACCTGAGACCCTATTAAGCTGCTACTTCGAGATAATTCTGGTTTGATAGCTGTGAAAAGCAATATTTAAACTGTAGTTAAGCCGAATTTTGTAGTTAGGATGATGAAGGAGTTTTCGGATGAGCCCTAAACGGGCTTTGAAGTAGACTCAACAAGCTGACTAAGACTCTTAAAACCTTTCAAGATTTATCGAGGATCGCGAAAGAGGATCTAACGAGCTAGGTTAGAATCGTAATCGATATAGAGTATCGGTAGAGGGGGGTAAAGATTAATCTGAAGATTCAGACTATAATACGTAGTGAGGCTGTTTATATGACATCTGAAAGAGAGGAGCTGGATGTAAAGAAGCTGATCGAGTTGAAGGAGTGGATAGATAAGAGGGTAGTAGACCTTAAAAACGAGGTGGGAATACTCGAAGCTCTATCCTCGATGCTAAGCACCTTTATAGCCGAGAAAAGCTTCCAGCCAGCCTCGGCTTTAGCTAAAGAAGTTACTCCTGAACCTATCCAGCCTAAACAGGTGCAACCAGAACCTGGAGGGGTACCTATACGTTCATCGGATGGGATACTACTTGCTACAGTATATCGTGAGGATACACGTATGAGGATAGTATTCTCTAGAGATCTAGCTTTAAAGGAGGATATACAGCCCTTCAAAGCTTTCCTCATCAGGAAGGTTTTAGAGCCGATAACATCTCAAGATCTAGAAGCGGTGAGTAGGGGTAGGATACCGCCTGATAGGGCGTTCAACTACGAGTTGAAAGTCGAGGAAGGTGTACTTAGGGAGCTTATACTTAATAACCTATACGATCCGGCTAGGATTAGAGATATACAGAGCGCTATAAGATGGACTCTTGAACGTATGTATGAGAGAGCAAAGAAAACCGGTTAACCCCATCTGATGGTAGGAATACCTGTAATCCTGATACCTACAGTTTTAACACCGTAGGATTTGCAGAGATATATCATCAGGGGAGCGAGAGATTCTGTTAACCTAGAATTCTCTAACGGACCGCAATCTACAGCTCTGACACCTGGTATCTCCTCCGCTAGCTCTGCGACTATACGTTTAGCTTCGTCATCATCTCCGCATATCAACACATCACAATCTACCTCGCTATCGATATCGGAGAGGATATCGGAGCTTATAGTATGGAATGCTGATACTACTCTAACACCTCTAGGAACGTAGCGTGCAGCCTGTTCGGCAGCCGATCCATCCCATGGATATAAGATCTTCCACGGATCTCCGCCTATACTCGACGCTAAAGGTACCGTAACATCTACGAGTATCTTCCCATCGGAGAGGTATGGCCTTATCCTTTTAACGATGCTGAGCTGCACTTCGAATGGAACCGTTAACACGATTATATCGGCCTTACCTGCTGCTTCATCGTTAGAGGATCCTTCAACCTTTATACCTCTACCTAATATTTTCCTAGCTTCATCAGCTTTAGCTTGAGCTTTCTCTCTAAACCTAGATCCTATGATAACATGCTCTCCAGCTTTAAGCCATCTTAGAGCTAAACCGAAACCCTGACTACCGGTTCCACCTATAATGGCTACCGTCCGATCCACGCCGAATCACCTACTTGTTTTAATGTAAACCAGCTCATAAACTTGCGATTCTAAATACTCTACATATAACTTAAGTATTACTAGAATATGCATGCATCGATCAAACTATCTTATCGGTAAAATCAACATCTATCTATTTAGGGTGCATGTTTTGATAGATACTGTTAAAATGGTATTTATAGTTTCGCAAACCTCTCTCCCCATCAGGCCCTAAGCCTAGGAGGTGGGCTTAAGATGAGTACAAGAGATCTATTCAAAGCATGGGAGAGGGGGACAGGGCTACTTAAGAAGCAGCCTCCGCTTAAGGAGAGGATAGGTAAGACGATCTATAGGCTTAAGATACAGAAGGATAAACTCGAGATGGCGACGACGCGTATGCAGAAGCAGGATAGGAATCTATTCGAGAGATGTGTAGAGGCACAGCTAGCGAAGGATCCTATACGAGCGGCGATGTATGCTAACGAATGCGCTGAGGTAAGGAAGATGCTGAATATAATGCTCAGGGCACAGTTAGCTATAGAGCAGGCTATCCTAAGGTTGGAGACAGTACAGGAGTTCGGCGATGTAGTAGCGGTTATGGCTCCTGTAGCTAGTGTAGTTAACGTACTCAAGACGCAGCTTTCAGGTATAATACCTGAGGTAAGCTATGAGCTTGGAGCTATAGGAGAGGAGCTTAACGGTATAGTAGCAGAGGTGGGAGAGGCTACCGGTAGGAGCTGGGAGATAGAAGCTGCTAGCGAAGAGGCTAGACAGATACTAGAGAAGGCATCCTTCGTAGCAGAGCAGAAGATGAAGGAGACGCTACCGGAGATACCTTCGACAGAATTACCTTCGAGAGAATCTATGAAGAAAGTATAGGAGGTGCAAATTTTGCCGTTTAGATTCGAGCATGTTAAGAATTTTCTCGGTAAACCTATCATGGACAGCTATGGTAAAAGCTTGGGTAGAGTTGTAGGTTTCACCGTTAACGCGAAGAATGAAGTCGAGACGTTCGACGTCGAGACGGGTGATGGAGAATATCGGAAGCTTAAAGGTGATAGGGTTAAGATAAGGAATGGGAAGCTCGTATACATATATGGATGGAGGGTTGAAGCGAATATATTAGAGAGGGTCTATAGCGTAAGTTTAGCTAGGCTTAAAGCTCTAGATACGTTGTATAAGAATGGAGAGATAACCGGGGAAGCATACGAGAAGCTTAAAGCTATGTATAACTCGGCTATAGAGGAGTTGGAGTCTAAGAAGGTTTCATTCATAGAATCTCTTAAGAGAAGGGTGGAGACGCTCGAAGGGAGGATTAAGGATCTAGAATACGTCTTAGCAGTACTTAAGCTACAGTATATCCTCGGTGAGATCCTACCGGATACTTTTAACGAAGCTAGATCTTCGATAGAGAAGGGTATAAGCTACTATAGAAGCGAGAAGGAGGATATAGAGAAGTTTATATGTATAGCCGAGAAGGGTTTCACCCCTATAGTCGAGAGCGGTGTTAGGAGCGAAGTCGAATTATCCGAGAAACCGGGGTTTAAGCTGGAGGAGGCTACGTCCACCAAACCTTTAGAGAAACCTATAGAGCCGCTGGTAGTAAGGGTGGAGGAGTAGACTGGTAGATATGGCTTGGAGGGCTAGTAGACGGTGGGGGGATGAAGGATGATACGTAGATTCTTTGCACCCTCCAAACAATCGTTGAAGGAACGTATAAACGTAGCGATATATAAGCTTGAATCTCAGAAGGAGAAGCTTGAGCACATAATGGCTAAACTTCAACGTAGGGATAGAGAGATCTTCGAGAGATGCGTAGGAGCATACTTATCCAAAGACTATGCTAGGAGTAAGATGTATGCTAACGAATGCTCAGAGGTTAGGAGTATAGCTAAACTCCTTTTAAGTATACAGCTAGCTTTAGAGCGTGTAATACTTAGGCTGGAGACTATACATGAGTTTAGCGATCTGATGATTCAGCTTGCACCTGTCCTCGGACTTGTAAAAGAGATGCGTAAGCAGATAGCTAACATCGTACCGGATGTCGCTAACGGGTTGGATGAAGTTGGCCGACTCCTGATAACGACCGTTAGCGAGATGAAGGTTATAAACGGACATAAACTTGAGGAGGTTGAGCTGAACGATGAAGCTAGAAGGATTATAGAGGAGGCGGCGTTCATAGCTGAACAGAAGATTAGGGAAAGCTTCCCAGAACTCCCTGTAGAGGAGGTGGAAAAGAGTAGAACACCTATAACGGAAGCTGAAGGTATACTTACGAAGGATACACCGACCCCAATCGGGGGGACTCCGTCTGCTAGCCCTCCTACTATAAGCTTCGATGAATTGAAGGTGAAGCTATTAGAGTATATACAGAGTAGCAAGGGGGCTTTGAAGGTATCTGTATGCGCTAGAGAGCTACAAGCATCTCCGGAGGATGTGATACGTGCGTTAAAATCGCTTGAAGAAGAAGGGAAGATAATCTTAAGACGCTGATTATCTAGGTGAACGTTCGTAGCCGCTAGGATTTGATGGGGGTAGCCTAATGGATATGCGTGAACTCGAAGAGCTCGCCGTTAAAAGCGCCTCTGAAGCTGTAGACTACGATAGAAGCGGACAGTATGATAGAGCTATAGAGAAGTATAGTAGAGCGATAGAGATCCTCAGTAGGATATGTATGTATTATCCCGAGCTACCCTATATCCATGTGTATAAGGAGAGGATTAAAGCATATCAGCGTAGGGTGGAGGAGCTTAGATCCAAGCTTCAACCCCAGATCCTAGGCGGAGGAGATTACTCTAGACAAACATCTACAGCTATCCTAGCTTCTAAACCGTCGATAAGATGGGATGATATAGTCGATCTCGAAGAAGCTAAGAAAGCTATAATCGAAGCTATAGTCTACCCTCTGAAGAGGCCTGATCTATTCCCGTTAGGATGGCCTAGAGGCATACTATTCTTCGGCCCTCCAGGATGCGGAAAGACTATGCTAGCTGCAGCCGTAGCTAGCGAGATAGAGGCTACATTCTTCAACGTCGATGCGGCTACGATTATGAGTAAATGGCTAGGTGAGAGCGAGAAGAACGTCGCAGCTCTATTCTCTGAGGCGAAAGGTTACACGGAGAAGGGGAAGCCTGCGATAATATTCATAGATGAGATAGATTCTATAGCAGGTATAAGGAACCAGGAGGTCGGAGGGGAGGTTAGGGTTAGGAACCAGCTTCTGAAGGAGATGGATGGCATATTCGAGAAGGGGAGGCATAGCTATGTATACGTTATAGGGGCTACCAATAAGCCTTGGGATCTAGATGAACCCTTCATCCGAAGGTTCCAGAAGCGTATCTACATACCCCCACCAGACTACAACGGTAGGTTAGCTCTATTGAAGAAGACTACCCGGAATCTAACTCTTGAGGATGACGTAGATCTAGAGAAGATAGCTAAAGTAACCGAAGGCTATACATTCCACGATCTCACAGAACTTGTAAGAGAAGCCTACGCTATAGTAGTCAGAGAATTCTTCGAGACTGGAAGGGTAGACGATCCGAAAAGCTATCCTAGACCAGTAAGCATGAAGGATTTCATGGATGCTTTGAGTAGGAGAAAGCCTAGCGTAAACAATACCACCATAACTAGATATCAGAGATGGTTTGAAGAGTATAGAGCTATATAGCTATCACCCTTTACAATTCAATATCGAGTAGATATGAAAACCACGTTAAACATCGATCGCTCCATCTAAACCGTATATCTATCGCTAGCTCTACTTCACCTATATCTAAACTATGACCTAGGTATTTTTAAACATAAAATTAGAGCCAAACCATCATATCGTGTTTAACCATGCCAATCTCCTTATTTTACCAACTATCTTTAAGAAATTATATTATCGATGCTTTGTAAAAAAAATAAACGCTTTATATAAGATATATAACTGTATGGTTATCACGATCCTTCTAGATGGTAATAGCGTTTATGAAAGGTTTATTAAGTTGGGTATAGCTATACCCCCAATGCAGACTCAAGTCTTATGAGAGGGCGACGAGGATGAAAACGAAGGGGGGTTGATCTACATTGTTTGAATGGCTAGGTTTACCTGGTAATGCGTTAATCCTTCTAATCTCCCTATACATCCTTAATGAAGCGGGTGACCTAGCAGTTAATAACGCTGTTAAGGTTGCTGAGATAACAGGTTTAGGGAAAACCGTCGTAGGCTATATGTTAGTCGCGTTAATCACAACGTTACCTGAACTTAGCGTTTCCATACTTGTCGCTATGGGGGTCGGGGAGATAGGTATAGCTATCGGAAACGTTCTAGGTTCGAATATCGTGAATATATGCTTCATACTTGGTTTAATCTTCCTGATAGCTTCTCTGAGAACGTCGCAATTATATCTCATAGTTAAAGAAGAGGTGAGAAATCTTTATTTCGGGCTTTTCGCATCTTCGATCATCCCTTTAGCTCTAATCTATATCGGATACGTTAGCAGGTTTATCGGTATGATCCTTATAGCGATCTTCATATATGAAATGTATAGAACGTCGAAGAGGAGGAGGGTCGAAAGTACGGATAGTCCTCAAGAGGTAAGGGGGAAGGGGGAAAGATACCTATTCTTAACTATCGTCGGGTTGATCGCGATCGTCACAAGCGCGTATATAGCAGTAGATTCAGCTTCATATATCGCGGAATATATCGGTATTCCTAGCACGGTGATAGGTGCTACGATAATAGCCTTTGGAACAAGCCTACCAGAATTTACCATCGGTTTAAAATCATCTTTGAAGGGACATTTAGAATTAGTTTTAGGAAATATCGTTGGGAGCTGCTTCACAAATATAACCCTTATCCTAGGAGTCGCTTTGATAGGACGAGAATTTAGGGTGAATATGGCATCCTATGCGAGTATGGCTACATTCACGATAATGATATGTTTAATACTATGGTATTTCATCTCGAACAGAAGAGTGAGTTGGAGGGAGGGGGTAGTCCTACTCTTCCTCTATATAATATTCTTAGTCGAAATCTTCGGTGGCTATAAAGTGACATAATATACACATCTGATGGAAAGTTTATTCAACGCTATTGTACCTGTTTTATCGACATATAAAGTATCTGTGCTCACAGCATTTTCTCTGTAGCAGTTAGCGGTAAGCTCTATCTCGGCACCGTTAGGTTCTAACTTTGAATAATAGCCATCCATCCTTAAACTTTAGAAGCATGTAGCTTCCTCTAAGCTTGTTTCCGTAAAATTCTAAGGTCATCGATTTATCTGTTTTCTCGATTAGATCGCAGGAACCTCGATCCCATATCTTTATGATACCTGCTCCATATCCATCTTCGATCTCGCCTTCGAAATCCAACCATGATAAATCATGGTCGGGTTGAGCCACACCAAACCTCTTAACGTTTACATCTTCTGGTAAGGGCTTCCTGAAAGCCCAATCCTTCAAAACGCCATTCACCTCTATCCTTAAATCGTAGTGTAGACCAGCCCTCCTAGCTATATGCTCGTGGACGACAAACCTAGGCATAGCTCGTCTACCAGATATATTAGAGCCATCTAACTGTAGAATAACTTTAATGACAGGATGTAGGTGTGGTGAGCTTGTTGAGCCTAGATGATGGTGTCCATTATATTCGGGGGAGGTTTGATTAACTCTATTCTATGTTTCCTCCTGATAGATGGCTTTGGTCGATGTACTATTCTGGCGGTAAGGATTCTACCGCATCCTCCCATCCACGCTCGTAGTCACTCTTCGTACCCGTATCTATCTATACCCTGGTCTTCGACACCATATCTGCTTTATACACATCGATGCTATAGTGGAGGGATTTCTAGGAGGTCAGAAATACTATGTAGGCATAGACGTTTCTAGTCCCCAGATATTTGAATCGTTTAGCCGTAGAAATGGTTAGAGGTAACGTACTATATCAAATATGGATGACACCCAGGCTACCCGATAGGTTTCAGTAGCCTACATATCAGTGCGACAGCGGTGAGGATGGCTAGCAGAATAGCTTCCTCTATATACTATCTCCTAAGCATACATAGCGTCAAGACTAATCTTGCTCTTCCCCAATCATACCCGGCTCGTTAGCTAAGTCGTGGAAGATAGAGGTTTTGATAGCACCTTTCTTTGTGAACCCCTTCGCTTTCTGATCCCGGCTAATCCAAGAATTTTATTTCGAAGCCGAAAACGTCGCCCATGTTTTACGGCGCCTCCCCGGAGGAAACCTGCGAATAAGGGGATGGAAACCTCGGTCTTATACGCTTCTCTGCTCTACGCATGATGGTGCAAGCCAGTATGATATTCATGACGGCGAAGAATACAGAGTCTATGAGCCAAGGATTAATAATATCCAAGAGCCGATAGAGAAGTTTCCAGCCAGTACTAACAGTACGACGAGCCTAGAAATAAACGGAGGAGACATGGAAACCTATGGACCGGACGGGATTCGAACCCGCGACCTCCCGGGTGCGAACCGGGTGCTCATACCAGGCTGAGCTACCGGCCCACGGCGATATCTATACAGATCTACCTCTCACTATTTAAGGGTTAACGGTGAATGTTAAGGGTTATTGATGGAAAAATGGAGTTCACAGTATACAAGCTAGATCTTTTCTATTCTATTCGTATGTTTTCTACTATTATCGTAGTTCTAGCTAGTGAATAGTTCTGGGTAAAGTTCTTTAGCTTTCTCTGTTAAGAAGTATCTTCTAGTACCTCTAAGTCTACCTAGGATCCCTCTCTCTAGTAGGAATCGATAATTTACCCTTCTCTTTAATCCTCTCTCTTTAGATACCTCTTCACATATCTTTATTAGTTCTGGTCTTGTAAGAGAAGATTCAGATGAAGATCGTACCTCGTCTACAACTCTTCGTATAATTTCACTCCTTGCTTCTTCTATCTTAGTTTTAGGTACTCTTTCAGGTACTATCTCAGATGCTTTAACCCATCTTCCCCTATAAAATACTTCAGCAGTTTCGGGAAGGTTCGTTTTTCGACGTACACCTCTACCCATAGCTTCTCACAAAAATAGAGATGATCAACATATATTTAAATATTTTGTTGAAGATAGCAATCGATAAGAGCTAAATACATATGGATCGATATTGAAGGAAACTACATAAGATAGACGAGCGAAGATTATAAGAATGAGCTGTCAGCTATTCACCTAGACTTAAGAACTTATATCCTGGGAAAAGATTCTCTACACCTTTACCTAGAACTAAAACTACATCTTCTAATCTTAATCCGTATCTATCTGTGTATATACCAGGTTCTACCGTATGGATCATACCCTTCTCGATTATGATAGACGATAATGGATGGATTATGGGCTCTTCATGCAGCCTCAACCCTACCCCATGACCAAGCCTATGTGGGAAGAAACGATCGTATCCTCTGACACCTATAACTTTTCTAGCTACCCTGTCTACGTCGCAAGCCTTCACACCTGGGTTCTCATATTTGTAAACCGATTCCTGAGCCTCCATCAAGATATAGAATATATCTTCCTGCTCTTTTGTAGGTCTACCTAGGATCCATGTCCTAGTTACATCTACCCAATACCCATCTGCGCATACATTAAACTCCAGCAGGATCGGGTCGCCTCTCATAATTCTACGATCAGATGATATATTGAACGGGTACCATGCCCTAGAAGTCGATCCGCCGGACATAACGAAAGCAAAGCCCCTAGCCCTCTTAACCTTTCCTTCGAATCCTACACCCTCAGAGTAGACGATGGATTCAGCTAAAGCTGCGAGTTCAGATTCCTTCAAACCATCCCTTACTATTCCTAGCAGCTTCTCTATAGCTATAGATGCTATCTTCGAAGCTATCTTGATACGCTCTATCTCATGGTTAGATTTAACCATCCTAAGCTTAGAGATTAACGGTGTAGCGTCTACTAATACAGCTTTGAATATATCCCTTAATAGATCGAATGTAGGTGTACATGCATAGCTCACCTCCCCTGCGATACTACCTGTAGCTACTGTTTCCATGCTGAGTTCGCATCCCACCCTGATACCTTTAGGTAGATCTAATCCTTCGAGTATCCCGGCTATGAAGCGGTATGGATTCCATATATGCTCTAAGCTCTCAGCTTCATATGTATACATATTCTTGATCCACGATTCCCTGGCGTAATCTAACTCAGATCTAGGTATAATAAGAGCTGGATCACCGTCCAACGGTACTACGACTAACGACCAGCCTGTTAAAGGCCAGTAACCTGAAAGAAAGAGTACGTTCTCAGGATTCCTACATACCAATACATCTATACCGTAACCCTCCATAGCTCGTTTAACGCTAGATATCCTACCGGCATCTGAAGATATCCCAACCACCCCCGTAGACCAGGTATACGAGACTATAAGTATTACGATGGTGGTATTAACGGTATTCCTATACCCTTATCTATATAATCCATAGCTCTCCTGAAAACTGATCTATCCGTATACAATAGTTTCACCCACTCCAGCTGGGGGATGTAGAATGCTTTAGATGGTTTAAACGGTCTTCCAGATCTCATATCCCATGGATTTTTTATATCGCTTCCCCCGAAATCTATCACTGTAACCGTTAGATCCCTAGGATTTGATGGGTCGCTTGTAAGCTTAGCTAGTAGATCGATCGTCCATGGATAGATTTCACTCGGGAAAGCTTTCTCTATCCTATACCTTCTAGCTAGTCTAAGATTCATCATACGCATCTGATCTACGAAGTCTAGATTACCGTAACCAAACATTATATCCAAGGCTAAACGTTCTAGAGCAGGAATATCGAAGCCGGCTAAAGCAAAACCTCCAAACCTTCTGCAACCATATATAAGCGGGCCTTCACCTTCCTGACCGACTACACCTGATATCAACCCGACGATCTTTGTACCCCTCGCTTTAAGTCTTCTAGCGATCGAGGAATACATCCCTGAGAATCTTACTACTAGATACCCTATACCCGCTGTTAGCGTCGAGAGATTGAGGCCTTCTAGATGATGTGGATCCACCTGGGCTAGTAGTTCTCCTCCAACCTCGTATACCGATAGGGGCGATGTAGATGATAGACCGTTAGAGATGAATGCATAGCGTCTACCGCCGGATGAAGCCGTATACACCTTATACTCTATATCTTCTGGGATCTGTAAGCCGAGCAGATTTTCTACGTAGCTTCTATCGCTGAAGATCCTTAACGGTATACCGTGTATACGCCATCTAGTCCTCCTAGGATTCCACGTTACACTGAAATTCTTAGCTATAAGAGAATAGTATGAGCAGTTATGAGTCTTAGCTAGCGATGCCACTATTATCAGATCGTAGTTTTCATAGTATAACGCTTTAGGAGGCCTAGCCTCGGTATAGAATCCTAGATCGTATCCATCGATACGATCGATCGGTATAACCTCTAACTCGGTAGATTCATCTTCATAGAAATCTACGAAGAAAACCCTACCACGATACCTTCCACCTCTGAATAGCTGTAGATATCCAGTCTCCCAGAAGGCTCTCGGAGTGCCACCATGCCAAAGCATATTCTCACCTATATCGATCACATCCACTCCATAATCTAGGAGAGCATCCACTATACCAGCAATCGTAGATGGTTGCGAAGCGATAGGCTGTAGATCCGGATCCAAGCTGATGCCGTGAGCACGCATAATCCTACGAAGCCTAGGATCACCCATGAAAGCACCTAAAAAACCTGTGTTATTAGACTTCAACAGAACCTTGCTGATAGAGCTTAAGGATGAAAGTACATTGGATATTAGAAGATACGCTGTAGAATAGTTATACGAGGGGATAGAAGTTATAGATGCATCCGGCGGTATACGAGAGCAAAACATCTCTCCACCGCCACTCCATAGCTTAAACTCTCTGATAGGCTTCACAAGCTTATAGATCCTACGACCTAACTTAGGAGTGAACCAGGTAGGTTCAACTCTATTAATCCATGACTCGGCATCCCACCTATTAAACCCCAACTAAAATCAACCTCCCGCTACCTATCATAATAGGTTGTACGATGATGCTTTAAACATTGCTTATAACGAATTATAAAATGAAGTTTTATATAATAGAGATAAATGTATCGACGTTCACTTCGTCTATTAATTATTTTCAATTTAGTAGGTAGTTATGATTATATATTAAGTTTAGCAAAAACTTAAATAGTCATAGTTAAATTAATATGTAAAGTGAGGCTGTATTTCTTCAAATCATCTTACGAGAGAAGCTGTTTAGATTACGAGATTTACATTATCGATGTTATTTTAAGGATTCTCAAACTAGATCTGATAGCTTATCGAAGAAAGCTTCCACGATATACTCTAAAACTTACTAGATAGCTAGTGAACTTAACGATGTAGCTAGAATCGTTAGCGAAAAGCTAGGTGAATGGTTTTATGAAGCCTAGGATCGTGTATAAGCTTTACACTTATGGGGCTTCCATGAAGCTAAGCTTAGCATAGAAGGTATTAGGGCTGGATATCCATATGTAGAGAGAATGGCTATGGAAGTAAAGAAGCTCGTAAAAGGAAGCCAGATATCTTCACCCTCGATAGGACTACGATCGAAAGCTATAGTGGAGGAGGTTTAAGCCTCTCATCCCTACTCAGCTACACTCCCCGAATGGTTATGGAGAGTAAGGTTTACTAGGAAGACCTATATAACCATTCAGCTATAGATTAGGGGAGATAGACTACCTTAGCGATAGATGGCCGCCGTAGCGTAGCTTGGCAGCGCACAGGCCTGTGGAGCCTGGAGGCCGGGTTCAAATCCCGGCGGCGGCCCTTATCCATATCTATCGGATTTAGAGCTATCCGACGGCTGGGAACCGAGAATGTTTTCGCTATCCTCACCTTCTAGGTATCTTATAGCTTCTTTTAAGACATTCTTGTAAAGCTTTGATATGTTTAAGTCGGTTCTTTAGTTTCTTTTACCACCTGTGAGTCTAGGTAGATGACTACGTTCTTCTTACCCGCTCTCGTATTCAACCCTCTATCTTATATAGGAAGAAGGTTTTAGTCGAAACATCTTGAAATTTACATGTTAAAATATAGTTTATCACTCAAACATAGTGAATTCCATTAAAATCAGCGATATACACCAGAAGGTTGTTGAATATCGACTGGATGAACTGATGGGGTTTCTGTGAAGACAATTTTTTCATCAAGATTGAAGGGTATGTGAATACCGGCTGGAGCGGGGTGTTAGCCTAGATCGATCGAGTGATGAAGCATCTAGAGAACTATTCGATACCGTCTACATCCACTTAGGGTGTAAACATGTATGGTCTTCAGCTGATGGTAAGCGGCTTCGATAGCATGACCATGGGAGGGTGATCATCACATTCTGGCATATCGACTGACTATATATCCGCATATATGTATAAAATCTCCCTGATTACTCACTATGCGAAAGTGTATTATGCCATTCTCATATTTGCAGTCGTGGTAAATATATTCATCCTAATAGTCTGACTACCATACCAAGTACACATCATAACATAAAGCCTGAACGGGAATACCGGTAATAGCATCGCAGAAGCTCTCCATAGTAGACCAAAGCTAAAGGCTAGCATCAAATCTGGAGTACAAGATCTTAGAAGCATACTCGTAAGAAAACTTCTATGAGATATCATCACTAAAGAGGCTTCTCCACGAATCAACTCACCCATATGTATGGTGTAGAGCGGCGATAGGTATGTGAATTATGGTTCAACACGATAATGTTCAAGTCTTGTATTTAGTTGAGAGCGCAGAAATTAGTTTAATTAAGTTTCTACCGAAATACTTATATACTATTTTCTGTAAGTATAACTTGAAGAACTTATGGGTAAGATCAAGAGTAGCATCTATATCGATGAGGATCTCTGGAAGGGGCTTAAGAGGCGGGCTGTAGAGGCAGGGCTAGAGATTAGCAGTCTACTGGAAGAATTGATTAGGGACGAACTTATGATCGGCATCGAGGAAGATCTGTTAGAGGTGGGCGGCGATCTAAGCTGTTTAGAGATAGACTTTGAGCCTGTAAAGCCCGTAGAGGGGTTGGTTAGCACTTTGACAAGGGAGCTGAGGGATGAGCGGGGAAATAGTTTACTTAGACACTAGTGCGATAGTAAAGAGATATGTGGATGAGCCTGGCAGCGACGTTGTGAGAGGTCTCTATAGGAGGTGTTATCTGGGGGAGTTAAGAATATCATTTAACCTATGGAATATAGGTGAAGTATTAGGGGTAATTGATAGAGCGAGGATTTTGAGGAGAATTCGTGAAGAGGATTACGTGACCATTAAGAGGAGGTTCCTAGCCGAGACGATAAGGCTTATGAGGTTAGGCATATTGCTTATAGTCGGTATACGAAGATCGATATTAAAGGATTCGTGGAGGCTAATCGAGAGGTATCGAGTATATCAGGCGGATGCTCTACAAGTGGTTTCAGCTAAAAATGTTAGGGCAGAGCAATTCTTTGTAGCTGATAGAAAGCTTCACGAAGTAGCTTTAAAGGAGGGGTTAAACTCTGTCTATTTGGGATGATATCATCGCCATGCAGCGGTCTAGAGCTATGTTTTTCATAGCAACTCTTCATGCAGAGCTAAAGGCGATTAATATATGAGACGACCAGAAACGTCTAATATTCTCAACATTCTCTATACTAAAACAGTCAGATTTGCTTATATATTTTAAAAGTATTATTACATATGTTAGATGACATTCAAATATTGTTTCTGCTAATTTCAGATCTATAGTGCAAAATTTTCAAATTTGTTCAAACTTTATTCTATTTTTATTAGCTTGTGGAGCCTGGAGGCCGGGTTCAAATCCCGGCGTCGACTTTTTCGATGGATGTGAAAGCGTTTAACTCTTAAAAACTAGGAATATATCTGTTCATCTTACATTTTAATTTTTATAGTTTCCTTAGGTCATTTACATATAATGTAATATATTTAAATTTTTCTTAAATTATGATAGAGAGAAGAGAAGTGAAATGATAAAGTTGACTGAGAGATATATCGAGTAAGGTACAGCTTCTACTAATGTTTAGCATTCTTCCTATTTCTAAGTGGAGTTTGGTTGTTTAGCATGCTTATAATGATAACTGCTATCGAAGAAGTTTTCTACTATGGAATAGTAAAATTGAAATGATGCTTCAAAATTCATGAGAAGACGATGTTTAAATCCTGCATCTCTTATTAATTAGAGTAGGAAGGGGCATGGAAGGATTGAAATGTCCAAGGTGTGGTAGAAATTCCGAGTGTTATTGGCATGATGTAGGTGGAGTTGAGTATTACGATGAGTATACGTTGATTTGTCCAGCATGCGGTGTAGTTGCTCAAGAAATTATATATGGAGGCTCACCTCTTTCAGCGAATTGGTCTACACGTTGTCCATTCTGTGGTAGATTTTACTACGATCACGAAGAACCTCCAAAGAAACGTTTTCCATGAGGTAACAAGATCTATTGAGGGTATCTCTTTAATGCTATCACCGCTCTACGAGTTACGATTGAGGTTAGCAGCCTTCTACCCTTCTCCGCATGCTGTAGTTAAACCTACTCCTACACCAGTTTCCTACCCTCGATTATCGTTTCTCGTATATCGATATGTATCTGAGGTTCGCTTTCACCACATACTCTCTACGATTTTTAACGCTTCGTTTATGGTTATGGCTTTAGGGTTGCGTTTCAGTAGTCTTTCTAGGGATAGAAGTTTCGAAGCTAGGGTTGGTATAGCGTTTCTATCTATACCTATCTCTCTCAGCTTAGTAGGTATACCTACCGTTTCTACGAGTTCGAATAGATGGTCTGTTATCGATTTAGATAGTTCTTCTATGCTTCTACCCTCTACGTCTATGCCTAGGGATTTCGCTATCGAAGGTATCTTCCGGCCGATATTTGTCGAGTTGTATTCGAACGCATATGGTAGGGTTAGACCGCATGATACGCCGTGAGGTACCCTGTAGGATACCGCGAATGTGTATGCTAGAGCATGCCCGAGGCATACGCCTGCGTTGCATAACGCTATACCTGCTAGGAGCGCCGCTAAGCTCATATAATATCTGTTTTCAGGGTTTGACGATCTATATGCTTCGGGTAGATATCTATACGCTAATCTCAGAGCTTCTAACGCTACTATATCCGTTATATGGTTCGAGTTTACGGACATCAACGCCTCTAATGCATGGCTTATAGCATCCAGACCCGTTGAAGCTGTTATACTGGGTGGGAGTGTGTATGTTAGGCTCGGATCTACTATAGCTACATCTGGGAGTAGGTATGGGCTTATCATAGATGATTTAATCTCATCCTCGGGTATGGTTACTACGGCTATATCTGTAACTTCAGAGCCTGTACCGGCTGTTGTAGGTACGAGTATATGCGGTAGACCAGGTTTCTCTACTAGGTTGACACCTATATAGCTCCTTATAGGCTTAAGGTTTGTCGAAGCTATCGAAGCTATCTTAGCCATATCCATAACGCTTCCGCCTCCAACCCCTACTACGAGATCGAACTTACTGGATCTAACGAGCTTCGAGATAGCTTCGGCAGTATCTATGGATGGTTCAGGCTCTACCTTATCGAAAACTTCGACCTTAAAACCTTCGTCTAGAAGGGTATCTTCAACTCTACGAGCTATACCTATCCTAACTATATTCTCGTCTGTAACTATAAGAGCGCATCTACCTTCGGTTAAGACTCTGGCTTCCGAACCTAATCTACCTAGAGAATCTATACCGAATAATATCTTCCTTGGAAGTTTGATTTCGTACGAGATGAGAGCCTTCCGTATAGATTCGGACATAGATAATGGACACCTATAGATCGGATGGGTCTATAGGCTTAATAACCTTACCTATATTCAGGGTGGGAGCGGTTCCGAGCCATCTATACGTATATCTAATACTACCGTTTCACCGGCTCTATTCGCTTTCAAAGCTTCTTCTAGAGCAGATCTGAGCTGTGCTGATGTTTCGACTTCTAAACCGTAGCATCCGAAGGCTTCCGCTATCTTAGCGAAGCTAGGGTTGACTAGATCTACAGAGATGTACCTTCCGCTGTATGCTGTCATCTGTCGATGCTTTATAGTACCTAGAGCTCCATCGTTGAATACGCATACGATGATCGGTATATCCTCCTGAATCGATGTAGCTAGCTCGTGTAGACTCATATAGAAGCCTCCATCCCCGCATATAGCGACTACAGTCCTATCAGGTTTCACGAGTTTACACGATATAGCTGCTGGCAGCGCGTAGCCCATGGGACCGAAGCATCCGGATTGTATCCATGTCCTAGGCTCGTATATCTCTAGGAACGTAGATGCCCATAGCTTATTATTGCCAGCATCGAGTGTGAATATCGTCGATCTATCGAACACCCTTCTTATCTCGTGGCATACCCTTTGAGGCTTTAGGGGTGTATCATCCGAGTGTATCTTGGAGAACCATTCTGACCTCCTCCACTTCTCCTTAGCTTCCTCTAGGAATCTAAGCCAATCTCTACGTCTAGATATACCGGTATCGGTTAAGTTGGAAGCTTCTTCTAGCATGCATCTTATGATCTTCTTTGCGTCGCCGATTATAGCTATGCTAGCCTTATAGTTTAAACCTATCACCGATGGATCTACATCTATATGTATCAGAGTGGCTTCAGGGTTAGGGATCCTCCAGCGGCGGGTGCTTAGAGCTGCAAACCTACATCCTACAGCTATTATGGTATCGGCTGATGAAAGCATCTCATCTGTATACGATGGTGAATTTACACCCATTCTACCGGCCGATAGAGGATGATCCTCTGGGAACGCCCCCCTACCGTTGAAAGTGGTAGCTACAGGTATGGCCATGTATTCTGCTAGAGCTTTAACCTCCATCCATGCGCCTAGACCGGAATAGTGAACGCCTCCACCAGCTATTATAAGAGGTTTATGGGATGAAGCTAGGAGGGAGGTAGCCTTCCTCACCGCTTCTACATCACTCGTAGGCTCCTTGGTGTAGGAGGGCTCTACATCTCGAAATTCTACATCCATGATCGGTAGATCGGCTAATTGGATATCTAGCGGCATATCTATATGTACTGGTCCAGGTCTTCCTTCCATCGATAAACTATAAGCCTTTCTAACGATACGATAGATATCCATAGAGCTTGAAAGCCTTATAGACATTTTAGTTATCGGAGAGAATATAGCGTTATGATCGAGTTCTTGGAACGCACCTCTACCTAGCTCGTTTAACGGTTGTTGACCTGTGAATACGAGTACAGGTATACGATCGGTCCATGATGTAGCTACACCTGTCATCAGGTTAGTCGCTCCAGGTCCGCCTGTACCGTCGCAGATACCTGGTCTACCGGTAACTTTAGCATACGCATCAGCCATGTATGCGGCTGATTGCTCGTGTCGGACGAGTATATGTCTTATAGTCGATGAGTATAATGCATCATAGAATGGGCATGTCTGGGATCCAGGTATACCGAATATAAAGTCTACGTTAAGCTTCTCAAGGGTTTTCACTATTATCTCAGCTATCTGCACCAGTATACCCACCGATCCCACTCCTACTAGTTATGCGATAGTTATGGGTTGATCAGCCTTCTATCTACCACCAAACACGTTCGAGAGGCTTCTTTATTATCAGAGGCTTTAGATACGTTATAGCTTTCTCGACACCATCCTCTGGGGACATAACTGGATCCTCATGCTCGAACGATAGGACGTAATCGTAGCCTATTTCTACCAATGCTGTGATAACTCGACGCCAATTCACATCACCCCAGCCAGGTACTCTAAACCTCATGCCTCTACCTCTCCTCATCCACGATCCTGTCGATAGGACTCCGTCGGAAGCTATGGCTTCTTTAACAACCTCTACATCTTTAGCATGTACATGGTATATTCTACCCCCGATCTCATGTATGAATACTACTGGATCTATACCCTGCCATACTAGATGGCTTGGATCGAAGTTGAAACCGAAATTCTCCCGTTTAACAACTTCCATAGCTTTCTTAGCTGTGTATAGGTTGTAAGCCATCTCCTGCGGATGGACTTCATGAGCGAATCTAACTTTATGTTCAGATGCGAAATCTAGTATCTCACACCATCTCTCCTCGAATAGCTTCCAATAGCTATCCCACATCTTCTCGTATGCAGGCGGGAATATATACCATGAACCCCAGTTCGGATGACCTACGAAGCCGCATACGACGGGTACATCTAGGAGGCTTGCAGCTTCTATCGTCATCTTCGTACGTTTGATGCCATACGCTATCTTCTCTTCAGATGCACCTTTAAACCATTCATCTGTAGAGCTATCATGAGGCCCTAATACGAGCTGGGATTCTAGATGATTGCTTAGAGCAGAGATGAATAGACCTCTAGATTTAACGATCCTCGTAAGCTCGCTTGCACCTCCAGATAGGATCTTATCCAGGTTTAGATGGTTGCTAGCCCTCCATGCTGCAAGCTCTACAGCTTCGTATCCAAGCCTAGATACATGGTCTAAGACCTTCTCTAGAGACCAGTCGTTGAACGCTACGGTTAGGAATCCTATCTTCATAACCATAGATACCACCATACCATAGTTTTACATGGTGAGAGTATTAAGATTTTACGGTTCAGAATAAATTGTGATTCCGACAGTTTTAAATGAGCTACAGTATAATGTAACCTATCTAGGTGGCTATATATGTCTAGTCTTAGGGAAGTAGGTGTAGCTATGCTTGGATATGCTTTTATGGGTAAAGCTCATAGCCATGCATGGAGGGATATACCCCTATTCTTCTGGCCTCCGCCGGCTATACCTAGACTGGTTACTATATATGGTAGGAGCGGGGAGCGTGTTAGAGAGGCTGCTTTAAGGTATGGGTATAGGAGGTATACGACCGATTGGAGGCAGGCTGTTAAAGATCCTGAAGTCGAGATCGTGGATAACGGTTTACCTAACAATATGCATAGGGATCCGTGCATAGAGGCTATGGAGGAGGGGAAGCATATCGTATGCGAGAAGCCTCTAGCACGTAACGCTTCCGAGGCTATGGATATGAGGGATGTAGCTCGTAGGACTGGTGTTAAAGCTATGTGTGCGTTCAACTATAGATTCGTACCTGCTGTTATGCTTGCTCGTAGACTTATAGAGGATGGTGTACTAGGCCGTATATACCATTTCAGAGCACATTACCTTCAGGACTGGATAGTGGATCCAAGCTTCCCATTGGTATGGAGGCTTAGGGTGGAGGATGCTGGGTCGGGTGCTCTAGGTGATCTTGGAAGCCATATAATCGATCTAGCGAGGTTCCTGGTAGGGGAGGTTAAAGCTGTTAATGGTGTAACTAGGACGTTTATCGAGGAGAGACCTCTCGAGAGTGATCCGTCGAAGAGGGGGAGGGTTACCGTCGATGATGCATTCGCTGCGACGTTAGAGTTTGAGAACGGAGCTATAGGTACGTTGGAGGCTAGTAGGTTTGCTACCGGACATAAGAATTATAATTGCTTCGAGATAAACGGTGAGAAGGGTTCTATAGAATTCAATCTTGAGAGGTTGAACGAGTTGAGGATGTACATCGTAGGAGAGAAAGCTACGGAGGGTTGGAGGGAGATACTCGTTACAGAATCTGATGTGCACCCGTTTATAAGGGCTTATTGGCCTTCAGGCCATATAATCGGGTGGGAGCATACATTCGTGAACGAACTCTACCACTTCCTACGATGCTTAGTCGAGGATAAACCTATAGAGCCGTATGGCGCTACCTTTGAGGATGGGTATCGTTGTGCAGAGGTATGCGATGCGATAATAGAATCTGCGAGGATGGGGAGGAGGATGGAGATCGTATATCGTTGAATAGGAGGTGTTATCTTAAACCTAGATACTCGTTTATCTCCGCTTGATACTCTTCAACCTTTAATCCCTCTACATCTTTAACCTTAACCGGTTCGCCGAGCTTAGCGGATTCGTAGAAGGCTAGGGGTATAGCCATATCCCTATATGCTTCGATTCCATCGACTTCAGGTTTAAGCCCATATACGATAGATCTATAGAAATCGTATATCTCTATAGCGAATGAATCTGTGATACCTCTAGGAAACATTTCTTCGAGAATCTCTGGTTTGATAGCTTTTATAGCTTCGCTTCTGATGAAGCTTATACTCCTCTCCTCTACGTATCCATCTATCTGTATCCTAACATATCCTGACGGGAAGTTTGTTAGGCCAGGCATGTATATCGATCCTCTAGATCCGTATATCACTCTGAGATTCAACGGGTAGCCTGGAGCTATGCGAGACCAAGACCATTGAGCGTATACGTCGCCCTCATACTCGATTATAGCTAGGGTAGCATCGTCGACGGTGGATTCCACTCCATCCTTAAATGGTTCGAATATCCTATTCTTAGCATAAACCTCTACAGCCTCCCTTCCAAGATGGTATCGATCTATATCCGCTATATGTACACCTCCATCGAAAACCCAGCTTCCACCAGCTTTAAATTTATTCTCTCTCCAACCCCAAGGTTTAGGATTCCAGCTTAAACCTAACCAGAATATCATCCTAGGCTCTCCTATCATATGCTGATCCATGATCCATTTAACCGTACGGTTATCGGGTGTTCTACGATAATTCTCAGCTACGGCTAGAATCCTACTCTTAGATGTAGCTTTATCTATGATAAGCTTAGCAGCTCTCATCGTTATAGCTAGAGGCTTCTCTATAAGTACATGTAGATCCTCCTCTAAGCAGCGTATAGCGATGCTATGATGCTGATCGTGCGGTAGACATATATCCACGGCTTCTAAGGATTCCTTAGAAAACATATCCTCTAGGCTAGAGTATACTCTAGGTTTAAACCCTTGGATTAACGCTATCTCTTCAGCCCTCCTCTCAGCATTCTCTAGAGCGATATCGCATACAGCATCAACCCGTACCACTTTGAGCCCATGAGTATACAGCTCCTTCAACCCGTTTACATGAGAAGCAGAGATACCTCCACAACCGATTAAACCTAAAGATAGGATCTTCGACATAAATACCACTCTCCTAGACGTTAAGCTTAGAACGCTAGTTAAACCCTATATACTTATGTTTTATGTTTCTAAAAGTTCGACTAGCGAAGTTACAGCTATAGGTTATAGCGTTATACAGAATTTACTTCTAGAATATATTGATTTGATACGAGGAGGCTCCATTCACGCTATATAGAAGTATCTATAATATCTTTAAGCTTCCTTAAACCTTCCACGATCTTAAACCTCGATCATAACCTTTATAGAAGATGTTTAGTATGGATTTTTAGGTGATTATTAATGGCGGAGGTATGGAAATATTCATGGTCTACCCCCCGGGGGGTAGCCTATCCCTCCTCTATACACGATTCGATTAAGTATATCATAGGAGTTGTCTACTCGATCGCTGAAGCTAGTCGGAAATCATGGCTCCGTAGAGCCGGGGAGGGGATTCGAACCCCTGTGATGCGGGTCTGCAGCCCGCCGCCTACGCCTCTCAGCCACCCCGGCTTCTAGCAATTATCTCTTAAACCTTCATAATAAGGTTTAGTTTCACCGTTAGCTCGGTTATAGGTTCCTCGAAGCCTGTAGAGTTATCGTAATCTATGTAGAGGTTTACAGTATCTTCATAGAGAAGGATTTATATCGTCTATCTCTTCCTCTCATCAAGGTGATCTTTATGAAGATGATCTTCGGAGCTATGAACGATCCGTCTAGAGATATCGTAGAGGAGGTTAGATCTACAGCTTCACTCGGATTCGATTATATGGATCTCACGGTGGAGGGTCCTAGATCCCTAGCTAAGGATATAATGGATAGGTTGACGGCTATAAAGGATGAGGTTTCATGCTACGATCTTCAGATAGTGGGTCATACGGCTTGGTTTCTAGAGTTGGCTCATCCATATGAACGTATACGTAAGGTTTTCGTAGAGGAAGCTTTGGAGGCGGTAGATATACTTGCAAAGCTAGATGTAGAGAAGGTTACGTTCCACCCGTTCCTTCTAGCTTCAAGCATATACCGTAGGCAGCCGTATAGATCTAAGCTGCTAGAAGCTCTCATAGAATCTCTCAGGGAGGTGGGTCGTAGAGCTCTAGATAACGGTATGAGGGTTGTGGTCGAGAATATGGATGGAGGCCGGATGTGGCGTATAGATGAGTATGTTAGGATGGTGGATGAAGCGGATGTAGGCTTCCACCTCGATGTAGCTCATGCTAACCTGGATGTAGAATCCCTCGACCTAGCAGTCTTCCTAGATAGGTTTAGACCTGGGGATAAGCTTCTACATATCCATATATCTGATAATATAGGTGGATCAGCTTCTAAAGGCTGGGATCTACATCTACCTATAGGTGTAGGCTCGATAGATTGGGATGAAGTGTTCAAGACTCTGAGAAGCTATGGGTATAGTGGAACGGTAACGTTAGAAGTCTTCTCTAAGGATAGAGACTATCTGAAGATGAGTTTAGATAAAGTTAGAAGCCTAGCGTCGAGGATAGGCTGGATAGTTTGAGTAACATCCTCAAAACCCTCGATGATAGGCTGGAAGCCCTACCAGCCGGTCTACATAGCCCAGCGGATATGGCTTCGACTGCATCCCTCCAATCTTGATCATCGCATTCGACTATCGTGTATGCATCTCCTATCGTATACGGTATATGGCTATCGCTTCCGCCGAGCTTAGATGCTTTTAGCGTCTCCGCTAACATATAGTTTCTAGCATAAGCTATCTTATACGGTCTTAGAGATGCATTAAGGACTTCTACGCAATCCACCCTAGATAGCTTCGTATACATGGAGTCATTCATCCTCATAGGGTTTGGATGAGCTAAGACAACTATCCCTCCCAATCTATGCATATAGTCGATGAAGCTTTGAGCATAGACTTTACCAGAGATCTCGATACCAGTAATACCTAACCCTATCATGTGTCCGACCTCTGTTTTCACCTCTAACCCAGGTATAACCATAATCCTCCTACCGATCTCCTCGATCAAGCTAAGGGTTGGTGCGACGTTGTGATCGGTGATAGCCACCCCATCTAGACCCTTCACTTCAGCATAGGCTATTAGGCTAGGTATATCTATCGATGAATCTCCAGACTTAACGGTATGCACATGTAGATCTAGCTTAACTCTCAGTAATTCTCACCTTAAGCTTAGCTTCCTCCCCCTCTATATCCTCCCTCGATATCCTCTCGAAGAATATCCTCGGCTTACCTATCTTAACACCTGGTTTAAGCTTAGCGTAGAGTTCATCCCACCTAGCCTGCTCGCTCAACCCGAGTATCCTCCTAAGCTCGATCGCAGTATACGGTAGATACATGGATAGTAGGATGCTAAGCTTATAGATTATCTGTAACGCTACATACAATGTTCTAGCAGCTTCATCCTTAGCACCCCTCCAAGGCTCCCTTTCGTTAAGTAACCTATTCCCGAGAGCGGAGAGTGAGAGTATGATCGAAAGCCCCTCCTTAAACCTGAAGTTCTCTAGACTCCTCTCAACCCTCACGATCAACTTATCAACCTCATCTAGATACGCTTCATCCTCATCTGCTAGTATCCCTGGATCCGGTACTTCTCCGTTAAACAGTTTATATGTTAACGTCAACGTCCTATAGAGGAAGTTAGCTAGGTTCCCTATCAACTCATCGTTAACCTTAGACATGAAATCGCTCCACTTAAAATCGCTATCCCTGAATTCAGGAGCTATCCTCGCCGCGTAGAATCTTATAATATCCGGATGGAACGATTCGAGCATCTCATGAAGCCATACAACCCATCCGCGACTGGTGGATAGCTTACGCCCCTCTAACGTCACGAACTCGTTAACGATAACATTCTCAGGTAGAATGTATCCACCGTGAGCTATAAGTAGCGCTGGGAATAGTATCGTATGAAAGAATAGATTATCCTTACCTATGAAGCAGTAGAGCTCTGTATTACCATCTAACCAGAAGCCCTTCCACGCATCCGGATCGCTCTTCTCTATAGCCCAATCCTTAGTAGCCGATATGTATCCTAGAAGGTTTTCAGCCCAGTTGTATATCACCTGCCCTTCGACACCTGGGAATGGCGCTGGTGGACCCCAATCGTAATCTCTCGTTATATCCTTATCCTTCAACCCCTCCTTCTTAAGCCAATCTATAGTCTTATTGTATGTCGCCTTCCTCCAATTCTTCTTCGGCTCTACATATCTCAACACATCTTCCGTTAGAGCTGAAAGCTTCAGAAACCAGTGTACCGTCTTCTGCTCCACCGGTTTAGCTCCGCATAGGCTACATCTCGGGTTTACCAGCTCCCATGCTTCATACCATCTACCGCAAACCTCGCATACATCCCCATACTGATCCTCTGCTCCGCAATACGGGCATACACCTCTAACGAACCTATCTGGTAGAGGCTTCTTACAGTTAGGACAGTAGAGCTGCGTAATCTCCCTAGGATATACGTAGCCCTTAAGATATAGGTTTCCGTAGAACTCTCTAACTGTTTCGTAGTGTATAGGCTTAGAAGTTCTAGAGTATATATCGAAGCTTATAGCTAGCTTCTCGAAAACATCCTTCTGTATTTCGTAGTACTTATCGCATAGCTCCTTAGGGGTTAACCCCTGCCTTAAAGCCTCTAAGATCACAGAAGCCGCATTCTCATCCGTCCCACAGACGAAGAGTACGTCATCCCCCATAAGCCTCCTGAACCTAGCATATATATCCGCCGGAAGGTATGCTCCCGCTAGGTGGCCGAAATGCCTCGGCGCATATACATACGGGAGAGCCGCCGTTATCAATACACGTCTATTCAGCTCGCTAAACACCCCCACCCTATAGCATTCTCTCTGCGTGTCTACAGGATATCATCAGGGTTTAAGTAAATATTTCTCCCTTCCCCCGTACGATATCTAGGAGGATACAACCGTGATAGAGTAGGTATGGCTTATCCTCTCCGTCTAAGAGGGGATGTGTATGGTAATCCTGCTGCTCTAATGTTTCTTCAACATCTCCATCCCACGTTTCAACGAGTATTTAATCGTAGATAGATCTATCCGCTCGCCTTTCGCCTTCTTAATCAAAAGCCATAAGCCTATAACCCCGAGTCCTGCAGCATCGCTCAGAAACGGCTCGGGGAATAGTATTAGGAGCCATGCTAAGAGTAGCAAGTTATCCTCTAACCCGGGGTTTACATGTACTCCAGATTCTGAATTGATATATCTCAACAGCGTTCGTGCTTCGACTAGAAGCTTCCTACGTTTCTCCGGCGGTAGTTTATCTAGGTTTACTACTCCATGGAGAAGCCTATACGGGTCTACCTTGAGGTATAGCTCTACAGCTTTATGAAGCTTCTCGATATCTCTGATCCTCCTATCCAGTTTCGTTATAGCTTTACCTAGTTCATCCATCCTGCTTTTAGGTTTATCGAAGACTATCGGTTATTAAGGGTTTTACTCGTCTAGCATATCAAATCGATCTAGGGATCAAGATCCTACTGTATACTGCTTCTAGGTTAAACCCGTATCTCTTCCCTATCGGGCTGCGATCCTCTGAGGGAATCTTTATTAAAATCGTATGGTGGGATATCTCTACATAGGCTATGAGCGAATCTGGATTCAGCTATGAATCTATGCTTGAGGATGCCTATAGTAGGCTTCCAGCTAAACCAAAATCTACGGGTAGATTCGAGGTGCCCCGCCCTAAAGTTGAGGTAGCTGGTAAGAGGACTATAATCCTGAATTTTAAACAGATAGCAGAAGCTATGAATAGGGGTGAGGGGGAGTTGGCTAATTATCTAGTTAGGGAGCTCGGTACAGCCCCATCGTTCGAAGGTGATAACCTGATACTTCAGGGTAGATTCAACCAACAGAGTATAGAGAGAGCTATCAACGTGTATATAAGAGATTATGTGATATGCCCTGTATGTAGGAGACCGGATACCGTTCTGGTTAAGGAGAAGAGGTTCCTATTCCTAGTATGTCAGGCATGCGGAGCTAGATCATCGGTTAGACCATACTAATACTCTATACCCTTCCTAGCAGATACACCTGTATAGAATGGATGCTTGACTTCTACCATCTCTGTGACGAGATCCGCTCTCTCTATAAGCTTCTTAGGAGCATTCCTACCGGTTAACACAGCTATAGTCTCATCTGGTATAGCATCTAGAAGGGATAATACATCCTCTACTTCGAGTAAACCTACTGCTACCGCAAGATTCACCTCGTCTAAGACTAGCACTCTAGGATTCTTCTTCAAAGCATCCCAAGCAAACTCTAACCCCATCCTAGCCAACTCGTAATCAACCGGTGTAGGTTTACTTAGATCGATAAACTCTTCCCTGCCAAACTGGTATATCTCGTATTCAGGTGAAAGTCTATCCTTAATCTTATACTCGCCTACATCCTTCCTACCTTTAAGAAACTGTATTATTATCACTTTATACCCGTGACCTACCGCTCTCAACGCTAAACCGAACGCTGTTAAACTCTTCCCCTCCCCGCCCCCGGTATATAGATGGATATTCCCCCTACCCATAGATCGACACCGTTAGATCTAATAGATCTAGAGTATCGGGGTTAAAAACTTCATATAACCTCTCAAGCTATCTGATAACCAACCTTGAGAGAGGCTCATCTCTCTATCATAACTCTGTGTATCGGATGTATCTCTTCCGTATAGTATCCTCAATCCTTCGCTGTCATACCATCTTGTTTCGCTTCGATCTATAGTAAATCTTAAATCGTAGATTTCAAGATCGATATCGCATCCGATACGACTATGATCGACGGATGGTGTCGTCGGTGAGGGGGCAGTCGGCGGAGGATATTGAGGGGCTATCTCCACGTAACGTACTATTCATAGTTACCTTATCCCATACTATGCAGCATATATTCGTCGGCTCCTCTATACTATTCCCTCTCATAATCTCAGAGTTGAATATAGATTATACGGAGTTCGGTCTAGCTGTAGCGATAGCTGCTTCGATCGGGGGGTTATCCCAGATAGTATTCAGTATAGCTAGCCGTAAGATAGCGAGATACCTACTCCTCGGGGTTGGTAACATGCTCCTATCTACCGGGGTATTCATCACAGGTTTATCGCGTAAACTATTAGATTTCATAGTCGCGAGGCTGCTTTCGGGTATAGGTGCGGCTCCTCAGCATCCGATGGGGACTGCGATAGTAAGTGAAAAGTTCGATAGCGAATCTATAGGTAGGGCGTTAGGCTTCCACTACGGCGTAGCCTATATAGGCAATATAATCGGGCCTATCCTCATGACGGCTTCAGCTATGGCGTTAGGTTGGAGGGGGACTTTCCTCGTATTCTCTATACCGATTCTCCTGGTAGGCTTCATTATCGTATGGTATCTTGGTAGGGATCCTGGAATATCTAGGGGTGGTACCGATGCGTACGCTATAGGATGCTTGAAATCTGATCTAAGCAAGATACTTAAGACGAAGGGTATCATAGCCGTCATAGCTTCTTCAGATCGTAACCTCAGGAGGGGTCGATGTTGGGATGCTAACTACCTACATCCCTATATTCCTAGCAGATTTTATAGGGATCGATGTATACGAGAGAAGCTTGGTATACGCTATAGGTCTTCTTGGAGGATCCATAGGTCCGCTTATACTCGGTAGGTGCGGGGATAAAGCAGGTTACATAAAGACTACGGTAGCCTCAGCCGTAGCTGCATCGATCCTAGCCTACTCTATGGCTCTCCATAGATCTAGCAGCATCCTTCTGATACTGCATATATTCCTGCTGATGTTCACAGGCTTCTCCCTACCGACGCTACTACAATCCTACCTCGTTAGATCTGTGCATGGATACGATAGGGATCTAGTCGTAGGATTGTTCTTCACCGTGAACTTCATCTCCAACTCCATATGGACGGGAGTTATAGGATTCCTCCTCGATACATACCTCTCCTTCGATCCAGCCTTCATACTTATGGGCTCTCTCGGCTTAATAGGAGCGTTAATCCTACTAGGTATATCCAGATATAAGGTGAAGTCATCTTAGGATTTCTGAACGATGAAGCTAGCTACCTCTGGAACCCCCTCATAGTATACCCTCGTACGGTATGTTTAGTTCTTCGTCGTAGAGTTTAAATATATGGTATTCAACCTTGAAATGCTAAGAAGACGGTTTGAGCGTAGAGATAGTCGAGAAAACCGGAGATTCGATGGCGTTAGTTATACGAGGTCTACCGTTAGGTCTAGTTAACGCTATAAGGAGGATAATGATAGCCGAGGTTCCATCCATGGCTATAGATGATGTATTGATCGTAGAGAATAGCTCGTTTATGTATGATGAGGTTTTAGCTCATAGGCTCGGGCTTATACCGCTCGTAACGGATCTAGATTCGTTCGTTAAACCTGAAGATTGCGGTTGCGGTGAGCCTCTCGGATGCGGTAGATGTAGAGCTGTCCTAGTGCTAGATGTCGGGGCTGAGGATTCCGTAAGGGTGGTGTATTCTTCGGATCTAAAACCCGATCCATCCAATCCTACGGTTAAACCTGTAAGCCCGAATATACCTATAGTTAAGCTTGCTCCAGGTCAGAGGGTTAAGCTTGAAGCTTACGCTAGGCTGGGGACAGGCTTACAGCATGCTAAATGGCAGCCTGTAACCGTATGCTACCATAGATATATCGCTTCGATTACTATCCATAGGGATAGGTGCGATGGGTGCGGTAGATGTGTAGATGTCTGCTACCGGAGGGTTTTAGCTTTAAGGGATGGTATAGCTAGCCCTGTTAACGTACTCGAATGTACCCTATGCAACGATTGCGTGGCTTCATGTCCTAGAGCAGCCATAGAGGTTAAACCGGAGAATGATGCCTACTATATGAGGTTTGAAACCACAGGCTCACTCCCCCCTCAGAGGGTATTCGAGGAGGCTCTTAAAATCCTTAAAGCTAAAGCATCAGATTTCCTATCTAAGCTCGGAGGTGTGGGTAGATGAAGCTAGGTAGATCGAACCCTATCCTCATAGAGACTATTAAGATCCTTAGGAGTGCGGCTAAATCTCAGAATAGAGGTATATGGGATGCTCTAGCCGATGAGCTTGAGAAGCGTGGGGGAGGAAGGATTGTCAACCTTTCCAAGCTGGATAGGTATCTCGAAGAAGGTGATATCGCCGCGGTTCCAGGTAAAGTTCTTGGCGGTGGATCCATTACGAAGAAGGTTACCGTAGCCGCTGTAGCTTTCTCCGCGAAAGCTAGGAGTAAGATAGAAGCTGTAGGTGGTAGATGCATAAGTTTGAGGAGGCTAGTCGAGGAGAATCCTAGCGGATCGTACGTTAAGATTATAGGGTGATGGCTCATGTCCGAGTTTACAGATTGCATCGTGATAGATGCATCCGGTCATATACTCGGTAGGCTTGCAAGCTTCGTAGCTAAGAAGCTACTCGAAGGTTACCGTATATTCGTGGTGAACGCTGAGAAAGCTGTAGTATCGTGTACATCTGAGAAATCGGTTGTAGAGGAGTGGAAAACCTTCTTAGAGGTGGGCCGTTATAGAGCCGGTCCGATTCATCATAGAAGACCTGATAGGATCCTACGTAGAGTCGTTAGGGGGATGCTTCCATATAGAACCGATAGGGGGCGTAGAGCTTATAAACGGTTGAAGGTCTACATAGGTTTCCCTGGGGAGTTGAAGGGTTATAGGGTTTCGGAGATACCGGAGGCTAAAGCCGATAAGCTTAGATGTAGGTTTATCACACTTGCTGAGTTAGCGGAGAGTATCGGCTGGATAGGTGGGAAGGTGGATTGAGTAGGGTTAAAGCTGCTCGTAAAGGATTGGTAGCAGTCGGATGGAGGAAGACTGCGGTTGCTAGAGCGTATGTAAGGAGTGGGAGTGGGGTGATCAGGGTTAATAGTAGGCCGATACAGCTGCTGGAGCCTGAGGAGGCGCGTATAATAGCCGAGGAGCCTATCCTAATCGCTAACCTTGTAAACCCAGATCTAGCGAAATCTATCGATATAGATGTAAACGTTAGCGGTGGCGGTGTGATGGGGCAGGCTCAAGCTATCAGGATGGCTATCGCTAGAGCTCTGGTTAAATGGAGTAGGGATAAGAAGCTCGACTCGATCTTCAGGGAGTACGATCGAACGATGCTAGTAGGTGATCCTAGACAGACTGAGCCGAAGAAGTTCGGGGGACCTGGTCCTAGGAGGAGGAGGCAGAAGAGTTACAGGTAGGAGGGGTTCACCTTGGGTATGGTTCCTATAAGGTGTTTCAGCTGTGGGAAGCTTCTAGCGGATAAATGGGATTCCTTTAAATCGAGGGCTGCAAACGGGGAGGATCCGGCTAAGATCCTAGATGATCTGGGTATAAAGCGTTACTGTTGTAGAGCTACCATGCTATCTACGGTAGAGTTTATAGATGATGTTATAAGGTATGCGATATATAGGAGGCGTGAGTGATGACGGATTATACGATAATAGAGGGTGTTCAAGCTCGCAAGGTATTCGATAGTAGGGGTAACCCTACGGTAGAGGTCGAGATATACACGAGGGGTGGTGGGGTGGGTAGAGTATCAGCGCCTGCCGGTGCTAGTACCGGCAGATGGGAGGCTGTAGCGTACCCACCTGGAGGTGTAGATGAAGCTCTGAAGATCTTGAGGGATGAGGTAGCCCCCAAGCTTATAGGTATGGATTCTGAGGAGCAGGAGGAGGTAGATGCTACACTTAAGGAGGTGGATGGTAGTCGACGCTTCTCACGTATAGGTGGGAATACAGCTTACGCCGTATCTATAGCGAACGCTCTAGCGGCGGCGTCATCGTATGATCTACCGTTATTCGTATATCTAGGTGGGAGGAACTCTAGATATCTACCATACCCTGTAGGTAATATACTGGGTGGAGGTAAACATGCCGGTGTAGGATGTCCAGATATACAGGAATACCTATCTATACCGCTAGGTGCGGGAAGCTTCATAGAAGCTGCCCAAGCTAACATCTTAGCCCATAGATATCTACGTAGGATTCTCGAGAGGGAAGGTATCCCATTCTTCGGGGGTAAGGGTGATGAGGGGGCTTGGGCTCCGGCTGTAAGCGATGATAAAGCTTTCGAGTATGTCGCAGAAGCTGTGGAGAAAGCTTCAGGTGAAATCGGCTTCGAGGTAAGGTTCGGTGTAGATGTAGCTTCATCATCCTTCTGGAGTGAGGGGGAAGGTGTATACCTCTATAGGCATGGGGAGAAGAAGCTTACGACGGGTGAACAGATAGATTTCATAGTAGATAAGATTAGGAGTTATAGGCTGGTATACGTCGAGGATCCACTCAACGAGGAGGATTTCGAAGGGTTCAGAGAGCTTACATCGAAGGTGAAGGGTTGCCTCATAGTTGGGGATGATCTATTCGTAACCAATATAGAGAGGCTTAGGAGGGGTGTGGAGTTGGGATCGGCGAACGCTCTGATAGTTAAGCCTAACCAGGTAGGTACATTATCCGATACCATAGCTACGGTCGAATATGCTCACGAGAACCTCTATACGACTATATTCTCTCATAGATCTGGGGAGACAGAGTCGGCTGTACTTTCACATCTAGCCGTAGGCTTAAGATGCCCCTTCGTAAAGCTTGGTGTAGTCGGTGGGGAGCGTATAGCTAAGGTGAACGAGCTCATACGTATAGAGGAGTATCTTGGTTCTGAAGCTAGGATGGCTCGGGTTAGGTTTAGGTGAGAAGCTATGAGTAGCGAAGTACCGGGTGGCGGAAGCGGCGCCCTTATACCGTTAGACGCCGCATTATCCTCGGGTATACATATAGGCTCCATGGTTAAAACTAGACATATGGAGCCGTTCATCTATAAAGTTAGGAGTGATGGGGTTAATATAATCAATATGCTGAAGATAATGGAGAGGATACAGATCGCTGCGAAGTTCTTAGCTAGGTATACACCATCAGATGTCTATGTAGTATCGTCGAGAGTTCACGCACGTAAGCCTATATTGAAGTTCTGCGAACTAACAGGGTTTAAACCGATAGTCGGACGTTTCCTACCTGGGACTTTCACGAATCCAAGCCTAGCTACGTACGTAGAGCCGAAGGTAGTCCTAGTGGTCGATCCTAGAGCTGACGAGCAGGCTGTAGTAGAGGCTTCGAAGGTAGGGATACCGGTTGTTTCACTCGTAGATACCGATAACTCTCTCTCTAACGTAGATTTAGCTATACCATGCAATAATAAGGGTAGGAGAGCGTTAGCTATGGCTTTCTGGTTGTTGACACGTGAAATCTTGAGAGCTAGTGGTGTATTATCACCTAACGAAGAGTTAAACGTACCAGTGAAGGAGTTTGAAGAGGAGGTATAGCTCTGAAGATATCGTAGGACTCCTAGTTAAAGTTAAAGGCGTAGTTCAAGGTGTAGGTTTCCGCCCGTTTGTATACCGTCTAGCTCGTAGATACGATCTTAGAGGCTACGTTAGGAATCTTGGAGGCGGAGATGTAGAGATATATGTCGAAGGCGTTAAGCCGTCTATCTATGGATTCTTAGATAGCTTTGCTAGGGAGAAGCCGCCGATAGCTATCATAGATCATATCGAAACATCGGAAGTAGAGCCTAGGGGGGAGGAGGTGTTTAGGATAGAGAGGAGCGGGGAGGATAGGGTAGATGGCGGCTCCATAATACCTCCAGATATAGCTATATGTAGCTCGTGTTTAAGGGAGCTTAGAACGTCTTCCGATAGACGTTACAGGTATTTCTTCATAACATGCACCGATTGCGGTCCAAGATTCACCGTGATAGAGAAGCTTCCATACGATCGCTGTAACACTTCTATGAAGATCTTCGAGATGTGCGATGAATGTCGTATCGAATATACGGATCCACTCGATAGAAGGTTTCATGCTCAAACTATAGCTTGTCCTAGATGCGGTCCTAAGGTGTACCTCACCGATGGACACGGATTTAAGGTGGAATGCGTAGATCCTATACTAGAGGCTGGTAGGCTTATAGATGAGGGGTTTATAGTAGCTGTAAAGGGTTATGGTGGATTCCATATAGCTACGGCTACTACTATCGATGAACCTGTAAGGAGGCTTAGGGGGAGGAAGGGTAGGAAGGGTAAGCCGTTCGCTGTAATGGCTAGAGATATAGAAGCTGTGGAAAGTTTCGCCGAGATAACAGATACCGAGAGGGATATTCTAGAGAGCTATATCCGCCCTATAGTCCTCCTTAGGAAGAGCAGGGATTACTATCTATCGGATCTCATAGCTCCCAACCTGCATCTAGTCGGGGTGATGCTACCCTATACAGGGCTCCATATACTATTGTTCGAAGGGACGAAGGAGCCTGCCCTAGTTATGACGAGCGGAAACTTATCTGGTCAACCTATAATCTTAGATGATAGGGAAGCTATATCTAAACTCGGCAGGATAGCCGACTACATACTATTTCATGATAGACCGATAGTACAGAGATGCGATGATTCTGTAGTTAAGATCGTAGATCGGATGCCGGTGATCGTTAGGAGATCTAGAGGATACACTCCTACGCCTATCAAGCTTAAGTATCGTACGGATCTAGATATACTCGCGCTAGGATGTGAAGAAAACGTCGTAGCATGCATCGTTAAAGATCGTGAAGCGTATCTGACGCAGCATATAGGGGATATAGATAGCGTCGAATCCCTATCCTTCCTTAAAGGTTCTATAGAGCATTTCAAGAATCTATTATCGATCAACCCTAAACTTGTGGTATGCGATCTTAACCCGCGGTTCGCGACGACGAGGCTAGCCTTCGATCTAGCTGAAGAGATGCGTATACCTCTAATCCAGGTTCAACATCACGTAGCTCACGTATACAGTCTACTAGCAGAGACAGGGTTGGATGAAGCGGTCGTAGTAGCTGCTGACGGCTTCGGCTACGGTTTAGATGGAGCTGCTTGGGGTGGCGAGGTTATCTATGCATCTAGAGATAGGTGGATGAGGATAGGTCATCTAGAGGAACATCCTATGGTGGGAGGGGATCTAGCTACCCGTTATCCCGTGAGGATGGTTATAGGTATATTGAGGGATGATCCTAGGATCGAGGAATGGGTTAAAGCTAGGAGCTACATGCTACCCTACGGAGAGAGGGAGCTTGGTATAATATTGAGCCAGCTAGAGAGGGGTAGATATATTCCTACGACGAGTTGCGGTAGGATATTGGATGCTGTATCGACGCTACTCGAGGTATGCTTCGAGAGGACATATGAAGGCGAGCCGGCTATGAAGCTCGAATCGGCTGCTCAGGGAGGGGAGGATGTACTACGCCTAGATCCTGTATACGCTAACGGAAGTATCGCTACGAAGCCTCTGATAGAATCTATCTTCGATAACCTTGGTAGAGCTTGTAGGAGGGATCTAGCTTACTCTGCTCACGTCTACATCGCTAGGAGCTTCGCATACTATGCCGTAGGTAAAGCGTCGGAGTTAGGTGTGAAGCATATAGGGTTCACGGGCGGTGTAGCTTACAACGATATCATAATCAGAGAGTTCAGGAGGATAGTGGAGGGTGAGGGGGTCGATTTCGTGCGACATAGGTTAGCTCCACCTGGTGATGGAGGTATATCGCTCGGTCAAGCATACTACGCGCTGCTAAGATCTAAGATAGCCGATCAGCCGGTCGCGTCTAGATAGCTTTTAAGTAGCGGTGAGATACGCCGCCAATCCTCCGATATAACCCTCTTCATCCTCGGGTTATAGCAAGCCGATGCTGGATGGTACATCGGGATTATATACTTCGGATAATCTAAACCGGTCTCTA
>JANXEK010000007.1 GCA_025058595.1 Candidatus Bathyarchaeota archaeon | reverse complement strand
TATCCTTCGACGATAGCGGGAGGATAGCGGCTTGGAGCGAACCTATCGAGAATGTATACGAGTTTAGAGATACGTTTCTAGGAGATCCGGAGCATATGGAGATATGTGTAGAGGAGTATGTGAGTTATCCATCGGTAAGCGTGCTTAGAGGTATGAGGCATTGTACTGGAAACCCTGAAGGGGAGGGGGATACTACGTTCTTCGCAGTATCGGATGGTAGGGCGATGGTGGGATTCATACAAAGCTTATTTTATCCGTTCGGTTCAGGTCTTATAGCGGGAGGATTCCCTATACAGAATCGTGGGTTTGGGTTCGCTAAAGAGGAGGGTCTACCTAATAGCCCTGCTCCACGTAAAAGACCCCTCCATACACTCTCGATACTCGCAGTCGATGGTGGATGCGATAGATACATCATCGGCTGTGTCGGAGGCGATATCCGACCGCAGCTTCATCTAAGAGTCTACGAGAATATCTTCATCTACGGGATGAACCCTGCTGAAGCGGTAGATGCTCCGAGATTCCTATACACCATACCTAGAGGTATGCAGAGAGTAGTCGTCGAGGAGCCCTTGAAGCCGCCGTCAACCGGGGTGGTGGAGGTGGCGAAGGTTAAGAATCATGGTAGCCCAGGCTACGTTCACGTAGCGGTTATCGATGGAGCTGGGAGGATTCTACTAGCGAACGATCCGAGGAGCGAGGGGATAGCTCTAGCCGCTAGATAGGATCTGATGCGAAACGTATATAGTGGCGGTAGCTGCCGCTAACCGTCTGATCGGGTTAAGCTTAGGGGGCTGAGAGATCGGTAAGGGATAACTACTGTAGCGTGATAGTCGGATGGGCATCGCCTACTATAACTCTTCCACCGCTCTGTAGAGTAGCGGGTGGTAGTTAGGGTTAGAGCTCTACGTCTCCAGGTAATCTCTCCAGTACCTAGAGCTTTCTCTAAGCTCTTCGAGTACCTTATCGTCTGGATACTCGAACGGATGTATAATCTCTAGGAATAGGTATACCTGACCGGCTCCCCCATCCTCGAGGGCTGAGATAAGCTTGGAAGGCTGTATTATCCCGACCGTATTATACTCTTCTATGAAGGGCCAGTGTCTATCGGCTTTACCATCGGTTTGCTGAACATGTATGCATGGAGTATACCTAGCTAGCCTCCTAACCCACTCATATGGATCCCTATCCTCTGGTTTAGATGCTTCAGGATTACAGGCGTGACCTAGATCTATGCATAGCTTCACCGATGCTCTAGGATCCTTAGATAGCTCTCTCATCATGTATTCCGCTTCGGATATCGATGCAGGTATCTCTCTAGGTACAGGCATAGGCTCCACCAGTATACTCTTCAAACCTAGGTCAGATGCCCTATAGGATAGAGATTTCAGCGAATCCAGTAGGATCGATGTTATATACGTTCTCCTAGCCTCATCTCTATAGTCTCTTACGGACATAGCTCCCACATGTCCACCTACGGCTTCAGCTTTAAACCTAGATGCAAGCTCGATCGCTCTAACATACCAATCGTATCCGTCGATCATCACCGATAGGTATGGATGTGAGAGGAGGTTGAAGGAGTAGGCGGCTAAACCTGTGAAGCAGCTTTGGATAACTACACCATAGCTCCTGCACGCATCGATAATCCTATGCACCATATAGTCTACGGCTTGAGTATTCGATCTGGGATCTAGTAGATCGTAGGAGAACTGTACGTACCTCAGATCAAGCTTCGTAGCCGTTATTTCAACCCATGCTTCAGGTTCAACCCATCTTTTAACAGCCCAACAGTTGTTTACCCCTAGAATGAGTCTAGCCATAACATGCCACCATCCAGCTTGAGTAATATTCGGCTAGGTACACCATATAAGATTTTATCCCTCCATACTACAGGTTTCCGGAGATAGATTTAACTCCTGATGGAGTCTAACGTTCTTTAGAGGTGTCCCTCAGATTTGTGTATGGCGGGTAAAGCTCTCAGGCTTAGAAGGATATTCCGTAGAGATTCAGGTAGATCTTTCATAGTAGCTGTAGATCATGGCGTTAGGTTTGGAGCTTTGAAGGGTATAGAGGATCCGCGTATACCTGTTAGAGCCGCTAGGGAGGGGGGAGCTGACGCCGTTATGGTTACGCCTGCTATCGCCAGGATCGTCTACCATGAGCTCGGGGATATGGCTTTGATAGCAAGGGTTGATGGAGCCTCCACGATCATAGGACCCGATATATCCTATGACGATATAATATCCCCGGTCTGGGAGGCTATCGCCGTAGGAGCTGATGCCGTCGTAGCCTTCGGCTACGTAGGCGTCGAGAGGGAGAGGCATAGCCTTAGGAAGCTTAGCATAATATCCTCTAGATGCCTCAGATACGGTATACCACTTATGGCTGAGATGATACCGTCTGAGCTATCCTCTAGACACTACGCTAAGAGGAGGGGTGAATGGAGTGTAGATGTGGATAAGCTTAAGCTAGCGGTTAGGGTTGGAGCCGAGCTTGGAGCCGATATGATAAAGACGTATTATACGGGGGATACTGATAGCTTTAGAGAGGTTGTTAGATCCTCCCCGGCACCTATACTCGTACTAGGAGGCCCGCCTACGGATAGCGTAGAATCGTTCCTATCCATGATAGGTGATTCTATAGAAGCGGGGGCTAGAGGCGCTGTTATAGGTAGGAATGTATGGCAGCATAGCAACCCTATAGGTATGGTTAAAGCTCTCTCAGGCATCGTGCACGGGTATACATCGGTGGAGGAGGCTATGAAATGGTTGAGGGAGGGTTGAAGCCACCCTACATACTAGGTATAGATTCAGGTACATCTGCATGTAAAGCAGCTCTATTCACGTTGGATGGATGTATGGTTGCCGAAGCATCTATCGATCATAGGGTATACCATCCTAAACCTGATTACGCGGAGCAGGATCCGCTCGAATGGTGGGATTCAGCTGTTAAAGCCGTCTCGTACATCGTTAAGAAATCTGATGTTAACCCTGATGATATCGTAGGTCTATCTGTAGACTCTCAGAGGGAGGCTGTGGTATTCATAGATAAGGGTGGGGAGAGGCTTACGCGTAGCATAATATGGCTGGATCGTAGAGCTATACCTCAAGCCCGAGCCATATCTAGGATGATAGATCCTCAGAGGATACTCGAGATAACAGGTTTACCTGTAGACTTCATATTCTCAGCTCCTAAGATACTGTGGGTTAGAGAGAATACGCCGGAGATCTATGAGGGGGCGTGGAAGATACTATGCGCTAAAGACTATATAGTGTATAAGCTTACGGGAAGACCTGTAACCGATTATACGATGGCTTCTAGGACTATGCTATTCGATATATTCAAGCTTAGATGGTCCGATGAGGTATGCGAAGCTCTAGGTATAGATCCATCCATACTACCTGAGGCTCTAGGTTCATGGGAGGTTGCAGGCGAGGTTACTAGAGATGCGGCTGAAGCTACAGGGTTGAAGCCCGGCATACCTGTAGCATGCGGTGGAGGGGATAGACCATGCGAAGCTCTAGGTGCTGGCGTAGTAGATGAGGGTATGGCTAACATAGGTACGGGTACTGGGTCGGTATTCGAGATACCTTTAGAGGAGCCTAGACCTGATAGAGGTATGCGTTTCGACTGCTGCCTCCACGTAGTACCGGGTAGGTGGGAGTATGAAGGTATAGTTAACGCTACAGGTGCATCCCTAAGATGGTTTAGAGATAACCTTTGCCTAGCTGAAGCCTTGGAAGCCGGGAGGAGGGGGGTATCCGTATATTCGATCCTAGATGAGGAGGCATCTAGGATCCCAGCTGGTTGTGAAGGCTTATACTACTACCCCCATCTATGGGGTGCACGACTACCTAAACCGAACCCTAAAGCTAGAGGAGTATTCTACGGTATACTATACAGTCATGGTAGGGGTCATCTAGTTAGAGCTATACTAGAGGCGGCTGCGTTCCAGTATCTCGGGACGTTAAGGATATCGAGGGAGCTAGGCGTAGAGGTGAAGCTTATACGTATGGTTGGAGGGGAATCTAAGAGTAGGGTTTGGAATAAGATAAAAGCCGATGTGATAGGCGTGAAGATAGAGGTTCCGAGGATAAGGGATGCAGCAGCGTTAGGCTCGGCTATACTAGGTGGTGTAGCGGCGGAGGTTTACAGCGATCCTAGATCTGCGGCTTTAGAGGTTGTGAAGGTGGATGAGATCTACGAACCTGATCCTTTAACCCATAAGATATACGAAAGGATCTACGAGGATTATATGAGGGTATACTCTAAGCTGGAGGAGGCTTTCGTCTAGATAAACCCCGATAAACTTAATCTATCTTCACGGTCTACATCTACGTATAGGTGGTTCTATGTCTAAGCTTGCGATCAAGGGGGGTAGACCTGAAGCGGAGGGTTTAAGGAAGCTTATACCCCCCTGGCCCCCGTTAAACGATGATATACGCTTATCTCTAATCAAAGCTCTAGATGGTAGACGTTGGTGCCGTCTATATCCTGGATCTCTATGCGAGAGGTTTGAGGAGGAGTTCGCTAGATTCCACGATGCTAAGTATGGCGTAGCAGTAGCTAACGGAACGGTCGCTCTAGAACTTGCTTTTAAAACCCTAGGCGTAAGCTATGGGGAGGAGGTTATAGTACCTGCCGTTACGTTTATAGCTACAGCTTCGGCTGTCACAGAGGTCGGAGGTATACCTATATTCGCAGATATAGATCCTGAGACTGCGGCTATATCGCCTGAATCCCTTAAGGCTACCGTAGAGGAGAGGATAGATGAGGGGGGTAGGGTTAAAGGCGTTACGGTGGTACATTACGGTGGATACCCCGCCGATCTCGATGCTATACTCAAGATAGCCGGCGATTATGGTTTATTCGTAGTCGAGGATTGCGCTCACGCTCATGGATCTGAGTGGAGGGGCCGTAAGGTTGGAGCTATAGGTGATATGGGCTGTTTCAGCTTCCAGGAGAGTAAATCTATGACCGCCGGTGAGGGGGGTATAGTGATAACGAATAGGGATGACCTCATAGATAGAGCTAGACTCATACACAATATAGGTAGGGTTCTAGGTAAACCCGGCTATATACACTATATACTATCGTCGAATTATAGGATGACCGAGCTACAGGCAGCTATACTGCTAGAGGCGTTGAAGATATATCCTGAGCAGCTTAAGCTTAAACACGAAGTCGGTGAGTACCTAGCTTCCAAGTTATCCAGGATAGGCGGTGTAGATCCTTTGAGGAGGGATCCACGCATAACTATGAGAGGCTACTACTACTACGTCATAAGGTATGATCCCAGAGAGTTTGAAGGTCTACCTAAAGATAGGTTTATAGAAGCTTTAAGAGCTGAGGGTGTACCTGCAAGCGTTGGATACGGTATGCCGTTGTATAGGCAGCCGGCCTTCGCTAGAGAGAGGCTTATGGAAACTGTACCGGGAGAGCTTGTAGAACGTATGCCTAGATACGAGGATATGTATCTACACGGGGCTGAATCCTTCTGTGCATCGGAGGTAACCCTCCCACACCAAGTTCTACTAGCAGGTAGAGATGGAGCCGACTTGATAGTAGCAGCTATAGAGAAGATTAAGGAGAATGTATACGAGCTTCTATAACCCTAGAGTACGGTATGGTGTGGGTTTATGAGGATAGCTATAGGCTCGGATGATGCTTACAGTATAGCTAGGTTCATCTACGAGTATATAAGGTCTAAAGGCTACGAGGCTATAGCTTTAGGCGGTCTTAAGACCGGGAAGCTTGAATCATGGGTTAAAGTAGGGTTTGAGGTAGCTAGATACGTAGCCGATCGCATGGCGGATACAGGTATACTGCTATGCTATACTGGTACGGGTGTATGTATCGCAGCTAATAAGGTTAGAGGTGTTAGAGCAGCCCTAGTATTCGATGCTGCGACGGCTAGGTATGCTAGGCTATGGAACGATGCTAACATCCTCGTACTAAGCGCTAGGCTACTCTCCGAAGAGGTTGCTAAAGAGGTAGTCGATGCATGGATATCGGTGGAGAAACCTGATCCAAGCGAGTCGGAGAATATAGGGTTGCTACGTAGATTAGACGAGGATAGGTATCTAGAGATCTAGGCTGTATAGCTTCTAGGAGGTTTAACCGTAGATATCATAGCTAGCGTAGCTATGATTACGGCTACGGCTGATAGGAACGCCGGGTAGTACCCATATCCTTCGTAGATAGGCGTGAATACTATCGGGCCTACAACCCCTCCTAAACTCATAAAAGTCCTGTATACACCTAGAGCGCTACCTCTAAGATCTAGCGGAGCTATCTCTGAGAGTAGAACCATGAGGGATGTTAGGACCATACCCCGACCGAATCCTTCGGTGAAGGATACGAACGCTATCGGCGGGTATGCTGATACGACCGTATAGCTATACAACCCGGAGGCTTCCACTAGTAGACCTATAACTATCATAGGCTTCCTACCCAACCTATCGGATAGCCTACCTGAGATGCCTGTAGAAGCTATGATGCCTAGGGTTCTCACAGCCATCACTACACCTATAAGCTCTACATCTATCCCTAGATCCATATTCAGGTATAACGGGAAGACTGTACCCGATATACCGTTCCAGATCAGCATCCTAGCGAAGGAGTTAGCGTAGACAGCAGTTAAACCCCAGTTCTTAACCCCAGGTAGAACCTTCCTTAAAGACGATATATCTAGGTTAACCCTGTATACGCTGGATCCGCTAAGCTTCACACCCATAGATCTGAAAGCTATCATGAAGGATATGAACGTTAGTATAGCCGTCGATAGGAATACACCCCTATAACCTATTAAGCCCGACATAAAACCTCCTAGAGGTGCCCCTATGAAGCTTCCGATAAACTCTATAGATTGGAACGTACCTAGAGCCGTACCCCTCACGTTTTGATGGAACGTATCGAATATTATAGCTGTACTACTCATGAAGAATAAACCTGTCCCAAGCCCCCATAAACCTCTACCAGCTATAAGCATGTATACGTTAACGGATATGGAGCATAGAAGCGCACCGATCGAGGATAGAGCTAAACCAGATACTAGTAGCCTATATCTACCGATCCTATCCGCTAACAAACCTGACGGTATCTCTGTGAATATCCTCGATAGGAACCAAGCCGAAGATACGAAGCCGACCATTATCCCGGAGGGATCCAGCTCGTATGCGAATATCGGTAGGAAGGATGAAGCTAAACTCATACCCATAATCAAGGTTAACGATGAAGCTAAAAGCTCGAAGTATACCCTAGGATACGCTCCTAACGTACCTCTAGTACGCTTCGTATTTTTACCACCAAGCCTTCTAGCTTCGTAGAGCTGGGATATATAAAGGATTATCCATCGATAGACGGTTCAGCCCCGGGTATATCTGGTTTGCGATGGGGTATCGTTTAACAGCTATATTTATACGTATATAGCGTCAGCTTAGTATTATCGATTAAGCTATGCTGATAGAGGTGAGGTTCGGCGGGGATTCGTTCATACTCGACGTAGATAGTAGGTTCGATCATACGCTGAGTAGAGAGTTACCGTTCACTACTACGCTGAACGTATGGAAGGAGGAGGTATACTTCGAAACACCGGTCGAACTAGATGTATCTGGAATGCGAAGCTTCCTTAAAATCGAACCGGGTAAGCTCTACTATTGGCCTCCAGGTAGAGGATTCTGCATATTCTACGGTCTCAGCCAGCCGTATAGCCCCGTATATCCCGTAGGCGCCTATATAGGCGTTATAGGTAGGCTTAGAGCTATCGAAGATGGCGTGGAAGCTATAGTTCAACCCTACAAACCTGTAGAAGCTTATAGAGAGTACATCTCTATACTGGAATCCATAGGGTTTAAAGCAGTTACACCGCTATACGGAGGTGAGCCGTCGGTAGAATCGGTAGGGTTTATCGAGGATAAGAGGATAGCTTTCAAGATGTATATAGAGGAGTATGGTATACACATCGAAGGGGAGCCTCTCTTCCCCCAAAACTACACACCTCAAACACTTACACTCGTATCGAAGCTAGCAGACCTCCTACGTCTAGAGAGGTATGTAAGGCTGGATCTAGATGAAGATGGATGGATAACGATAACAGGCTATACTACAGGTAGTATGCTACCCGAAGCGGTGGAAGAGCTTAGTAGAGCATACCTCAAGATATCTAGAGCTATATCGCAGATAAGCTAAATCGAAGAAGCTACAGCCTAATTTCAGGGTTTAAACTAGACCGGCTAAGCTAGATTAACCTATAGGATAATACCCGACTATATTTAGGTCTAACCTAAATACAACCGATAGTTTCAGCTAGAAAACCTCCATCCAGCTTTCTCTTCGACGCTAGATTCTCTAATATCGATCATACGATCTTCACGGACCGGTAGCTATGCTCTCATAACTAAAACGCCGATATAACTTCATGGGCATTCAAACATCTCTTCCCTTGAATCCGCTCTAAGTATCATTATGTGTGTTAGGCGACTCCCCTCCTTAGCTCCATGCCAATGCTTCTCTCCAGCAGGTATAAGTATGAGCATCCCAGGTGTTACCTCATAGCTTGCATGCTCATTCGCCACGATACCCGCCCCATCCAGTATGTATAGCACCTGATCGGAGCTATGCGTATGCCACCGAGTCTTATGCCCCGCCGGGAAGTGAACTATGAACACTCTGAAATCCTTCGATACATCCGGTGTTATGAAGCGTTGAACCTCAGCTCTATAGCAGAACGCACCACCTTCTACGCTCTCGATAGGTACATCCTGATACTTGAAAACCCTCATAATACATCCGCCCCCTCCACCTTAACGCTTCTACGATCTAGAATTAAATGTTTACATCAGCCGTGGAAGCTGTTTCGATCACATCTCCCGACTACATCTGTGAATCATACAGAGTTAGCGTTATATGCTCTCTAACTATATACTATTCGCTTTCTCCCAGCCCCTCCCCCCGGGGGGTAGACCATGAATATTTCCATGCCTCCACCATTAATAATCACCTCAAAATCCATATATCTTATCTACCCAGAGGTTAAGCTATGATGGTGAGGCTTCTTTCAGCATGGCTTCGAACGGCGGCTTAGCGGATAATGTCTGTGTAATCCTTCAAATCTACGATAAACTCAACTTTGACGGTGTAGCCTACCTAAGATTTCTTCGTTCTCCCCTAGATTTTCATCCTTCGAGAAAGGAGAATTATCGCTATTATGATAGCTGAGATGCTTAACGACGCTATCAGGATCTGGTTTTGCTGGATCCAGTTTTCCTCGGATTCTAGTATCGTCAACCTATAGATCGCCATCCTCCTAGTATCCCGGCTTTCAGCTAATATCGTTAGATCGTATACTCCAGGCTTCGCCTCCCTACCTATATATATACTTAAGGTCGAGGATAGAGGTGGGCTACCCGATTTTACGCTTAACCTATAGGAGATGCCTACCGGCGGATCTACCATCGATAGAACCACGTTACCAGCCCCTCTTAACAGACCTATATCTATACGTGTAGATACGTTCTCACCCTTCCTAGCCACCCCCTCTCCAGGTTTCACCGATATGGAGAAATCGAAGTATTCGGTGAAGAGAGGCTCTAGACGCAGCGGGCTACGGATCACCACCGTCAACGGGTTACCCCTAAACTCTGTAGAGCCGACCCATTTCTCGAATACATATCCCTCGCCCGGTATAGCCGTAACGGTCATAGTGGAGTTTTCATCAAGCCAGTATACCCCGGGTGGGGGGTCGGTGATACCTCCATCCACGCTAGCTATGTAGACTGCATACTCTACATGGTACGCCGGGCGCATCGAGCCGCTGCTCTCTACGGTTATATTCAGATGTGGAGGATTATGGTTCGCATAACGTTTCCCCTCGATAACCGGTCTACAGTATACGTATTCCGGGTATACGATAGTATGCGTAGATCCTTTATCCCACCAGAATTCTAACGGTAGATCGCTATAGCTGTATCCGAGTATAAGCGGTTCGGCAGCATCTAAGCCTAACCCCTCAGCCGATAATATCCATAGGTACTGTACCCTGTATTCCGCGATTATAGCTAGATCCGCTTCTAGGATCGTTATATTTCCCCCACGCATCGATGTAACATAACGCTTCCCATACTCGTAGGAGTATACGTACTCCATCCACTCATACGTATGCGTAGATCCTAGAATCCACTCGAACGTTAAAGGTAGATCATCGTATCCATAGTCTACACCGTCCACCCTAATAATCGTACCATCGGCATCCTCCTCTAAACCTACAGCCGCGAACGTTACTCGAACGTATTTTGCATGCAACCTAGACTTATAGTCTACGTAGAGCGTGTACAGTACATCGGCTACATAGTTTACAGCTAGGTTGAGGGACTCCCCAACCCTACCTACGAATATAGGGCTACTCCAATCGTAGTTTTCATCCATCCATACGCATGTCAAACCTCTACCAAGCCGATCGAACGTAGTATCGTAAGCTAACTCTACGGCTGCATCGTATGCCGATATAACCCTAAGCTCACCGTCGAACGATAGGAATATCTCGAAGTCAGAGTGGTAGGTTGAAGTCTTAGAGTTTATATAGGATTCGTAATCGCTATGATGCTTCTCCTCACCCCAAACCGTATTACGACCCATAACATGTCCGAAGACAGCCATATCCGCTATATAGTGCGTCATAGCTCCAGCATACTTAGCTGCAATCGTAAAGTTGCCTAGGAGTAGATGCTCCAACGCTTTAAGGTATGTATCGTTAGCTCTCCTAGCAGCTGAACAATCCATGATGGATCCATTAGCATAGAAGTATATATGGTGTAGATGCGTATCCCCTATACCATACAGAGCTCGACCATTATCTGGAAGTTCAGTCCCATAGAGATACCAGTCCATATACTCCTTTATCCATCGTCTAGCTTCATCTGGAAGCCAATCTAACGCATGCTCAGCTATCCAGTCATGAGTACCATAGCGTACCTCGTAGGGATTAGAACTATACCCTCCGTTACTCCAAGCATAGGATCGATCAGCCGATACAATTAGAGCCAGGCATAGTACAACTATAACTATACCCCTAACACGCATAGCAAACCCTAACATATTAGGCTACCAGATACTCTAGATTAATCTATCAATCGTATAAACATCACGAAGAGAATAGTAGATCGAACGGTAAAGCTTAGACTAGGATGGGCTTAAGGTTTCGCTACACTGTAACCTTCCTCTACACTCTTTAGGATCCCGAAGAAGCCTGATAATCCTCGCTAAGGAGTAGGTGAGGTTTGAGGAGGTGTTAACAGTATTCTTGAGGATTAAGAGAGGTAGAATCCTATTCGAGGATTTCACCGAATTTAGGAGGCGAAGCGAATCTATACACGCTGTGGAGGGGTGCTCAACTCCTTATCCGGTCGATACTATATACGGGAGCTATGATAGCTCTCAAGCTTGGATTTAGGAGGACTGAAAGCTATAAGGGTATCGCGAATTTAATCGCGTATAAGCTCAACCTATGCGAGGATGATAGAATGCTCCTGATAAGCCCAACTGGTTTTAGAACTTTACTCGTCTACATCTATGGAGAGATCGATGGGAAGCTTGAAGGAGAAGCCTTCAGAGAGATGGAGGAAAGGCTCTATGGGATAGTAGATGCTTTAAAAACGTTTATAGATGGATTAGAGGATCCTAAGGAGGATCTAAGCTAGTTTACTGAGAAGCTTAGAGAAGTTTTCGAGAGGTATAGGGTTAGATACGCTTTACTCCTCGGATCTACAGCTAGAGAAGGGTTCGGTAGAGATCTAGATGTAGCTGTCTCGATGGATGTGAAGAATACTCTAGGTTAGGGTAGACTGGTAACGTATATAGCTGAAGCGTTAAGCATCAGGAAGGGGCAGATCGATCTGGTCCATATAGAATCGGCTAGTCTAGGTATGATCTATACGATGCTAGATGAAGGTATACCGATATACGTTAGCCTCGAGGAAGCTGAGAAGTACCTCTATAAAGGATACGTCAAACTCCTAGATCTTACATCGATAGACTATCGATGTGTATAGACTAGCTCTAGCTCCGCTAACCTAAACCTTTTGACGTTCAAAGATCGCATCTACTCGGGGATCTTTCAGTAGAGGTTATATAGTAGAGTCGCCTAGTCGGATCGATCAGGTGGAGGAGCGTTTGATCCTAGTTACAGGTGGTGCAGGGTTCATCGGTAGCCACATGGTCGATAATCTTATCCGTGAAGGGTATAGGGTTCGTATAATCGATAACTTTAGCAGCGGCAGGATGGAGAATATAAGGCATCACCTAGGAGATCCTAGGATGGAGATTCTGAACGCAGATCTGAAGGATAGAGGGAGGACCGTCGAAGCGGTTAGAGGCGTCGAAGCTGTCCTCCACTATGCAGCTAACCCTGAGGTTAGGGTTAGTAGCGTTAACCCGAATATACACTTCAACGAGAATATCCTAGCTACTTTCAACCTTCTAGAGGCTATGAGGATATGCGATGTAGGTACTCTAATCTTCGCATCATCTAGTAGCGTCTACGGCGAACCTGAACGTATACCGGTCGATGAGGATGCACCTATAAAGCCCGTATCTATCTATGGAGCTAGTAAAGCCGCGTGCGAAAACCTCATACATGCGTACAGCCGTCTATACGGGTTCAAAGCTCTATCCCTCAGATATGCGAACGTAATCGGATCTAGGTTGAGGCATGGCGTAATCTACGACTTCATAGTCAAACTCCTAGAAAACCCAGGGATACTCGAAATCCTAGGCGATGGAAGCCAGGTGAGGAGCTACATATACATAGACGATGCTATCGAAGCCACCCTAACCGCATGGAGGAATATACGTAGAGGATTCGACGTGTATAACGTCGGGAATGATGATTGGATAACCGTAAGCGAAGTAGCAGGGATAGTCGTAGAGGTTTTAGGTTTGAAGGATGTAAGGTATATGTATAAACCTATACTACACGGTGTAGGGTGGCTTGGAGACGTTAAACGCATAGCTTTAAAGATAGATAAGCTTAAAGGCTTAGGTTGGAAGCCTAAGTTGAATAGCAGGGAGGCCGTTACGGAGACAGCCAGAAGAATCCTATACGAGCTAAAAGCTACCAGGTTAACCGGCTAATCAATCCTGATAATGTCTTCACCATACACCGGAAATATAACCTAGAGTTGCGTATAGATTAAACATCTTGGATGGATGTTATGAGTAGTGGTAGCTTAAGTAAGGCGATGACCCCATCGATCATCATCCTCATAGTCTTTAATCTACACGTTATCTACGGAGAATTTCCGGCTTAGAGTTGAATCGGAGTGTACACGTCTACGTCTAGGTGAGAACGAGGTAGCCTAAATGGTTGGAGAACGAGGTTAGGACTCTTAACGATAGCTATCGGAGGGTTTTGGATTCTAATCGTAGGTTGGATGATGCTTTGAGGTATCTACATGGTAAGCTTATATTGCCTTATAATTTTACGTTGATGAGTATCGATGACTTTTACGATAGGTTTACTTTTAAGCATACTGGTTGGATGGAAGCGAAGAAGACTTCCTATCAGATCTATACAAGATACATAGATCATGGAGAGACTACTATATCATAGATAAGTGATGCCGATCGTATGCTGCCAGACATTTCGATTACGATAGGGTACACGTTTCAGCTACGCCTTCGTCTCAACTACCCTATATCGTTACGCCAATATAACCGGTAGACAGTTCTCGGCGGCATACCTCTCGATAACCATAGGTGGCAGAACCAGCCATGCATACGTACTCCTAAAAGACGGAGTGGGTTCATAGCTATAATAGAGCGGGAGACGCCACAACCAAGAACGATATAATAGAATTTGTGCCTTTAGATAACGTTAGAACGCTACACTAATAGATAACTGGTTCAGATACCAGATAGGTGTATGGATGCGCCTAAACACCAATAGACGCTTCAACTCCTACGAAGAATTTCAAGAATAGCTAATAAAAGAATTCGATAGGTAGCTAGGATATAACGCCATAAAATAACACACTTCTACGAATAACACTAAAAACATCATCGAGGATCGTATACTATTTTAAGCATATAGTTTTGAATATAAACTATGATTTTAATAGAAGTCGAGAGTTGATAAAACTACATCTTATGATATTCAGTGTTATAGTATCACTCTTTCAATCAATATCGACAAGTCTCCGATAATTCAATAGTTGTATAATCTTAGTGTCACCCAGGTTTATGTACTATAGATCATTTCTATGAAGCAGACTACAGTTTATCGTGGATTAAACCGAAAACATTAATATATGAGATTATGTATATATTCATAAACACCCAGGTAGGATGAAGTATAGCGTTAGGTATATTCTTTACTACCCTTAATTACATTCTAAGTACTTTGATAACTTAGGTAAAACTTTCCATCGTATCTATCAAGCTCTCTACGGCTTTTTCAGACGCTATTAAACTCATTATTGTTGCATACCGAAACTTCATCACCCCTATTCTAATAGATACGATATCCGTTCTCTCTAACCTAGATCCTAATATTGAGTTCGAGAATGCAGTCTGCGAGGTCTCATTATTCAGAGTATAGAGGTATTCTGTATCTCTAGGTATTCGTTAACCAGATGCTACACATTATGTAGTTATGGATATGACCACGAGTAGAGAGCTTTGTTTAAACCTAGAAGCTGATAGACTACTCTCACATATAGGTAAAGTGTAGGTCGAGGAGCTTGTAGAGGGCTAGGGGCTCGTATTTATATCTCTCTCTGCGCTAGGCTCTTCTTCAGATTCTTTACGTTTCCTATGAATCAAGATATCCTGAGCGATATAGATCACTGTGAGTACTATGATGAGCAGGAAGCCGAGTTTAACCTCGCCTATCCCCGGTATAACGGCTACGGGCGTCTGGATAACATATATAACCCATCCTAGGTATGGAACCCTATACACGACTTTACCGATAACATAGCTTACGGGAAACCTAATCTCATCTGGTAGCGATATACGGTTGTTATCGCCTTTAGTCGTCAAGTATATGCTGCCTCCGATCCTCTCTACGGCTATGACCCTATGTATTATGGGTTCCAGGCGGAATGGGGGCTTGAAGACTACGATATCACCGACCGCTATTTCCTCGGCTTCGACTCCTACGATAACTACTAGATCTCCAGGTTGAAGCGTAGGAAGCATACTTGTACCTACTACGTAGCCGATAGGATGCCTTGTTCTAAGCGTATAAGCTAGGGAGGCGTATACCCCGTAAGCTGCAGCTAGAGCGAGAGCTACTAGAGCTATAGAGGTTAGTATGGATGGTATCCTAGGTTTACGCATCCCTCCCACCTTCTATAAGCCATTTCAAAGGTATATCTTGGAAGCTTCCATCTGGAAGTCTCCTCCTTATAGTTATAGGTAGGACAGCCTTCTCAAGCTCGTATAGAGCTATAGAGAACGGGGATTTATCGATATTCGGTGGGAGTCTAACTAGGATCGGAGCGCCCATAGATATCTGTAGGGCACGTACACCTACTATACGGGCTTTCTCATACTTAGTTAGACGTGGAGGGCCGAGTATCCTTCTAGCTTCTCTTCCAGAATCGGCTTTGGTATCGGAGGATCCGGATAACCCGCTTAAACCTACTATACCGTAAGCTTCTCGACTATTATAAGCAACCTGTAGAGGCATGGGAGCTTGATAATCGTACTAAGTTTACCCATATAAATGTTTCGATCGGATAACGAATACAATGATACCAGGATCGATAGCCGGCTACGGTCCTACATGCCCTAATACCGTCTGAACGATAACGCACCTCAACCCTATACCGTTCAGCAACTTTTTAACCTTCAACATCTCCCAGTAGCTCGGCCTCTTCATATCCCTCCTACGGAAGACTGGGAAGTAGTCTAGGATGCATACCTGGATCTCAGGATCTATCGATGCTATCCTATAACCTATTTCCGCGAGCTCATCGAAACCCATGAAAACCCTGTTGTAGGGTATACCTACACCTATATACACTCTATCCCTGTAGTTATCTACGAGATACCTAACGGCATCCCAGCTTGTTTTCAGGTATAGCTCGGCTAACCTTCTATCGGTTATACCGGTTATATTCATGAAGGTTTCTAGACGGAGGCCTTTAGGCTCAACACCTATATTGTTAACCCCAGCTTCTACGAGTTCATCGATATATTTTGGGGTCAGTATCGTCCCGTTGCTATCCAGGTGCAGCCTAGCCTCCCGATCAGGATTCAACACCCTAAGCTCCCTGAAGTAATCTATAAGCCAACGTCTATTCAGAGTAGGCTCACCTCCGCTTATAGCCATACCGTTAACCCCATATAACCTACGATAGTATGTTACGAGTCTAGCAGCTTCGTAGGGGGTATACGGAGCTGATAAGTTGTCATACGTCACCGTATAATTCTGGCAGCTCCTACACCTAAGGTTACATCCAGCAGTCCAGATAGCTACCTCTATAAACCTATCCGATCCTCTAGCTTCAAACCATGGGGTAGCTTTACCTCCGACTGTATGAGGCGCAGGCCCATGTATAATCCTAAGCGGTGATACCCCGCTTACGTCCGTCTTGATTATCATCCCATCCCTAACACCCGTTATACACGACCTGGTAAGCTCTCCATCCACTAGAACTGCGCAAGCCCAGCATCCACCTAAACCGCATAAAGGATGCAGACTATCGAAGCTATAGCCGCATAGCTTTAAAGCTTCCTTCAAAGTTAAACCTTCGGGTACACTATGCTCGACACCATCTACAGATATCTTAACCACACTCCTCTTACGATCATCTTCGACTATCTTCCTAGCTTCATACGGACATGCATAGTAGCATGCGAGACAGCCTACACAGCTAGCGTTAACGCATCTAGAGACATCCCTACAAAAATTGCACTCTCTACACAACGATCTATCTACGGCTACCTTGAGGTGCATAGCATTCTCTCTAAAATTTGTATAGGATAGGGCTGGTAATAGGTTGTTACGACGTGGGGTTTGGATCTTTACGTAAATCTAACATCGATGAATGTAGAGCGATCTTGTAGAGAGCGGTAGATACCACTATCCATGAAACTATACCTGTTAAACCAGATCCACAGTATATCTCGGTCTCTATAGGATCGAGCGTAGATGTTAGGATGGTTAGGTTCCATAGAGCGTTTAAAGCTCCGTGCAGCGATGCAGCCGGGAGTATGGATCCCGACACCTTCACGACTACTAGGTGAGCGAGGTTTATGGGTATGAGTAGCGATATGTATAGAGGTATCCCGTAAACCCCTAGATTCGGATAGCTATACCTAAGTAGTGCGATAGCGGATGTATGCCATAGAGCCCATACTATACCTATGATAAAGGTAGATCGAAAATCCAGTCTACCATCTAAGAGGCTTAAGAGGTAGCTTCTCCAACCTAACTCCTCTCCTAAGGCAAACATAGCGTTTACAGTTATCGATGCGAAGTATGCGGAGGCTATAGATATGTATATGAGGCTTAAAGCTTCGCTAATAGGTAGATTAGCTGTCTCCGAGTATACCTTCACTAGGGAGTCTAAGCTGAATAAACCTATAAACGATGCTAGCGCTACATATAACCCCATAGCGGCGTAGACTATGATAGGCGATAGCAGATACCATAGTATGGTACGTCTAGATACCGATCCTAACGACTTCTTCACGAAATCCTGGAATCTCCTGCTTTCAAGCTTAACGCATAAGTATACAGATACGGTCGGTGTATACATCCTAGCGAGACCCCATAGAAGTATGGTAAACTGCGGGGCGACGGAAAACTTCGAGCCTAGCGATATGTATGCTAAGTCTGTTATGAACGCCCCCATATAGGTAGCTCCGACGTATAAAAGTATTCTTTTAGCAGGGTTTGAAATCGGTAGCATACCGTAAGCTAGTTAGACATAATACGTTTATAAACACTAGCCTTATACTCTCTAAGACCATATACAGGTTGGGTAGGTGGAAAAGTTTGAAGTATAGAAAGTTTGGTAGATCTGATTGGATGGCTTCAATCCTAGGATTCGGAGCTATGAGGCTTCCTGTAACCGGAGGGGATATGAGGCAGATAGATGAATCTGAAGCTATGAGGATGATAAAGTACGCTATCGATCACGGTGTGAACTATATAGATACAGCCTATATGTATCATGGAGGGAATAGCGAGGTTCTGATAGGTAGGATCTTAAGCGAAGGATACCGCGATAAAGTTAGGATAGCTACCAAGATGCCTATAGGTATGGTTAGATCTAGGGATGAACTCGATAGGATATTCGAAGAGCAGATGAAGAGGCTTCAAGTCGATCGTATAGATTTATACCTTATGCATGGAGTCGATAGGGATAGATGGCGTAAGATACTCGATCTCGACGTACTGGATTGGGCTGAGAGGAAGATCGATGAAGGTAGGATAGGATACCTAGGGTTCAGCTTCCACGATGAATTCGAAGTATTCAAAGAGGTAGTAGATGGATACGATAGATGGACATTCTGTCAGATACAATATAACTATCTAGATGTAGAGAGTAGTAGGAGGACTCCCGGGACTAATGGGGTCAAATATGCGGCATCTAGAGGGCTTGCTGTAGTCGTTATGGAGCCTATAAGGGGGGGCCTACTAGCGGTGCCACCTCCGCTAGAGGTTAAAGCTGTATTCGATGAGGCAGATGTTAAGAGGACCCCTGCGGAGTGGGCTTTGCTATGGGTTTGGAATCATCCAGAGGTATCTGTAGTGTTAAGCGGTATGAGCACCTTCGAGCAGGTTGTAGAGAATATAGCGACGGCTAGCATAGCTGAGCCTGGAATCCTAAGCGAAGACGAGCTACGTATAATCGAGAAGGTTAGAAGTATGTATCTTAAGTATGGTTTTATAGGCTGCACAGGCTGCCGCTACTGTATACCATGCCCTAGAGGGGTAGAGATACCGACTATCCTCAGATACATGAATAGGCTGTTGATGGCTGGAGGCGGAGAGGAGAGGAGGATCGTAGAAGAGTATTATGGGGAGGTTCCGGAAGATAGGAGAGCGGATAGATGCGTTAGATGCGGTGAATGCGAGAAGAAATGTCCACAGAGACTACCGATACGAGAGCTACTCAGAAGATCAGCTTTCATGTTCAGACCTCCACCACCCTAAACATCCGTATAGAAGGAAGGTAAAAGCTATATACCTGGAATATCATCCATATATGGTGGATGAGAAGGAGCCTGAAGCTAACGTTAACAGTATCGTTGACATCGCTATCGGTAGCTAGCCGTATAGCTTTAGCGGCGTTCCCTAACGTTAAGCTGGTTGCTTTCATAACGATTATGAGCGGGATAATTTTAGGCGGGAGGATAGGTTTTCTCGTAGGGTTTCTATCTATGTTTATATCCGATTCTGTATTCTTCGGTTTAGGTTACTGGACTACGGCTACGGCTCCCTGTATGGGTCTTATAGGGTTTTTAGCCGGTTTGACTCTGAAAGATGTTAAGAGGAAACCTAGGATAGATCTATTCTTAGCAGGGTTCACCTTAACCCTAATCTACGATATGCTTACATCTATAGTACTCGCTATACCGTTCTATGGAAGCCTGGAGAGAGCTTTCATCGTAGCTATAATAGGGTTATTCCTACCTACACCATACCCTATGGGTCCTATACACGAGATATCTACAGGTCTAGCGTTGAGTATGCTTGCCCATCCTATAGTTTCGTATATGGAGAGGATTGGGGTTAGGTAAACTTTATATCTTCCATATATGGATTTACCTCCATATATGGTGGTATACATGTCTAAAGCAAGAAGCTACGCGATAGTAACCCTACTCGTATGGGCTCTACTCTCATCTATAGCCGCTAGCTGGCTCTACATGGAGAACGAGAGAATTAGAAGCGATGTAAGATCCCTCAGTATAGAGAATGAGAGGCTTAGAAGCAATATAGGAGTCTATACGGCCAGGCTGACGAAGGTTAACTTCGTAGATGTCGTTATAGATTATGGCAATGGCACGGTTAGGGTTTACGAGGATGTACCGGTGCCTAGGATTAGGAGTACCGTTTTTCAAGCTCTACTATCTGTAGCGTATGTTAGGTATACTGAGTATCCTTTCGGCGTATTCGTAGACTCTATAGATGGTGTAGCTAACGACCCCTCGACGAGCAGGTATTGGATATACTATGTATACATCGAGGGCAAAGGATACGTTATGGGTGAGGTTGCTGCAAACCTTAAACCCATAGGCGAGGGGGATAGGGTTTCATGGAACTACACGAAGTTCTAGGATCGTAGGGTTTAGGGTTGATACTTGGAGACGTTAGTATCATCTAGCGAGGAATACATCTAGACCTCTATTTTTTCTTCTAACTTCGACTTCTATAAGCATCACCTTCCCTCTAGCTGGTAGGCTTACGTTGTATACAGGTACTCCTCCTATATCCACCGATTCTACGATCCCTCGATGCGCATGCCCATGTATCCATACATCTACAGATGCTACTACAGGCTCCATAGCTTTAGATCCTAGGTATACCCATATACCCGGATCTTCACCCTTCAGGGTCTTATAGGTAGGAGAGTAGTGCGTCAGAGCTATCTTTAGATCCGTGTTAAGCGACGATACAAGTTTAGCTATCTTAGAGGGCTTATCCGCATATACCGCTTCTAGATCTGGTTTAAACCTCCTCTGCCAGTTTGTAGGAGAATCTAGAGCGCCTCTAGATCCTACGATCCCTACTTTGAATCTACCTGATTCTATCGTGGAGGGTTCGTCGTCAAGCCATACGATCCTACCTATTCTTCGATACTCATCTTCGTATCCATGATACTCTTCGTTCCCGAAGCATGCATATATAGGTCCACCATAAGATTTCGAGATGACATCGACGACCTTCTCCACCATTCTACGATCGTTATGTAGGACCATATCGCCTGCGAGTAGGAATAGATCTATATTGTCTAGATCTAGTTTCGATAAGCTCGATTCGAACAGCTTCAAGTATCTAGGTGCATGTATATCTGCCGTAGCTGCGAACCTTACCGTAGGCATATCTATGAACCCACCCGAAACCTATCCCTAAGGCTATCCTCTAAAGTCATTAATCGTTGAAGGAGCTGAGTTAAAGTTTAAAGTCGATCTAGGATAGGTATTTATCCTAGTCGTATAGCTTCAGATACGTAGAGGGGATGGGACAGTTTAGAGATGGGGGAGAGGACGTTTAAACCTAGGATAACGGAGAGCCGTTGGAATGCTGAGTTGGAGTTAAAGCTTATAGATGTATGGCGGAGCGAAGGGTTATATAAGTTCGATCCTAATACGGATAAACCAGCTATAGCTATAGATACGCCTCCACCCTATGCTTCGGCTAGATGGCATGTAGGCGGCGCCGCACACTATGCGCAGATAGATATGGTTGCCAGGTATTTCAGGATGAAGGGATACGAGGTTCTATTCCCGTTTGGTGTAGATCGTAACGGTCTACCCGTCGAGGTTCAAGTCGAGAGAACCTATGGTATAAGATATTGGGAGGTGGGTAGGGAGGAGTTTGAAAGGATTTGTAGAGAGTATCTAGATGAGGTGGAGAAGCAGCTTATATGGGTTGTTAGGAGGCTTGGGATGAGCTGCGATCTCGAAAGCTACTATAGGACGGATAGCCCCGAGTATAGGAGTTTAACCCAGGAGACTTTCATAGAGCTCTGGTTTAGAGGCTTGATATACGAGGCTGAATACCCTGTAAACTGGTGTCCTGTATGCCGTACCACTATAGCTGATGCGGAGGTAGAATATAGCGATGAAACGGATACAGATCTAGTCTATATGAAGTTCAGGCTTGAAGATGGAGGGTATATAGTCGTAGCTTCTACACGACCCGAACTCCTATGTAGTTGTGCCGCGATCATATTCAACCCTGGGGATGATAGGTATAAAGGTTTAGAAGGTTCTAAAGCTATCGTCCCTATATACGGGTATAGGGTGCCTATAATAGCTCATCCAGCTGCTAAGACTGAGTTCGGTTCAGGCTTGGTTATGGTATGCTCCTACGGAGATCAGGTAGATGTAAGGTTATTCAGGGAGCTTGGTTTGAAGCCTAGGATAGCCATAGATCCGGATGGACGTATGAATAGTAACGCGGGGGTTTACGAGGGGTTTACCGTGGAGGAGGCTAGGATGAAGGTGATAGAGGATCTTAAAGCGGAGGGGGTCATCGAAAGGATAGAGAGGATTAAGCATAGGGTACCGGTATGCTGGAGATCTAAGAACCCGATAGAGTTCATACATATGAGAGAGTTCTATCTTAAGCAAGTCGATTTCCTAGATGAGGTTAGTAAGATGGTGGATTGTATGAAGTTCTATCCCGATTCGGCTAAACAGAGGCTTACGGATTGGATCAAAGGTGTGAAGACCGATTGGCCCATCTCTAGGAGGAGGTTCTACGGGACGGAGATTCCTATATGGTATTGTAGGAGGTGTGGTGGAGCTAACTTACCTAGACCTGGGAAATACTATAAGCCTTGGAGGGATACACCCCCTATAGATAGGTGTGTGTACTGCGGTTCTACGGAGTTTGTAGGCGAGGAGAGGACCTTAGATACATGGATGGATTCTAGTATAAGCCCGTTATATATAGCAGGGTATAAGCGTGATCCTAAGCTTTACGAGAGGCTATCAGATAGTATACTGAGACCTCAAGGCTACGATATAATCAGGACTTGGCTATACTATACGATCCTCAGGGTATACGAGCTTACGGGTAAGCCGGCCTTCAGATACGTGAGGATTTCTGGTATGGGTTTAGACGAGAGGGGGGAGGCTATGCATAAATCTAAGGGTAATGTCGTATATCCTGAGCCTTTTCTAGAGAAGTATGGCGCCGATGCTTTCAGATTCTGGGCTGCATCCGAGGCTAGGCTTGGGTCAGACTATAGATTCTCAGAATCTAAGCTTGAATCCGCTAGACTATTCCTAACTAAGCTCTGGAATATCGCGAGGTTCATCTCACAATTCCCGGTTGTAGATAAGCCTAGTAAGCTTAAACCTATGGATGAGTGGATACTAGCCGAAACTAACAGGCTTATAGAGGTATGCGTTAAGGATTACGAGGAGCTAGATTTCTTCGATGCGAGTAATAGTATAAGGCATTTCGTATGGAGCGTACTCGCGGATCACTATATCGAGGCTGTCAAGCCTAGAGCATATAATAGCGATGGAACTTTTAGCGGTGAGGAGCAGACGTCTGCATGGTATACTCTGCACAAGGTTTTAGCGATCGTTCTAAAGCTTCTAGCACCTATATGCCCCTTCATAACCGATGCTGCATGGAGGAGTATCTACGGTGGAACAGTGCATAGGGAGAGAATACCTGAAGCCATACCAGTGGATGACAGGCTTAGAGAGTATACGGAGTATATACTGGAGTTCAACAGCGGTCTATGGAAAATTAAAAAGAAGATGGGTATATCCTTGAATACCCCTCTGAAGGGTGTTGTCTACGCATCCGATAGGATTAAACCCTTCCTAGAGGATCTTAGAAGGATGCATAGGATAGAGGAGGTATCCTTCGATAAACCTCCGACTGAGGCAGAGAGGATATCAGACAACCTATACTATCTAGCATCGTCTAGATGATACTCCGGTATACTCTGAGACAAGCCTATTGAACTCCTCTATGAAGTCCTCCTCTTCGCCTCTTAGAACTACTCCAGATGCGGCGGATGTATGTCCATCACCGAAACCCCCGCAAGCTTCGCACGCCTTGGGGAGTATAATCGAAAGTGGAGGCTTTAAGCCCTTCTTAACCTCACCTTCCAACCATTCCGGAAGCCTACCTGAAACCTTACTGTAGTCGCTCTTCAGAGGGTTGAATCCAGGTATCTCCCTGGACATATGCATAAATCCTATGATGTATAGATCCGGTCTAACTATCCTCTTCTGATACCTTAGATATGAGCAGAAGCTTCCGATAACCTTAACACCCATACCTGAAAATGAATCCTCGGCGTGAAACCACTGCGTATATCCATCTACCGTTAAGCCCTCCCTATAGAGCCTCGATAAAAGTTTACGGTTAGCTTCCCTCCTCTCATCCTCAAGCTTAGATGCGAAGCTTTCGATCTCACCTGTCAATCCTTCTAGGCATGCCTTCAACCCAAGCGTAGGTCCACCCCTATAGTAGCCTACAGAACCCAGTATGGATAGTATACCGGATATCTTCTTATAGGATAGAGGTCTACCCATAGCTTTAACCCTGTAATCCTCCCTACCTGCAGGTTCGACAAGCCCTCTACGGATAGCATCCTGGGTAGCCTCCATATCTAAGCCTCGGATCGGACCAGGTATCTCGGCTGATCCTATCAACGCTAGATGTGCAAGATTCTCGGCTTCAGGGTAAGCCACCTTAGCGAATATGTAAGCTACGGTTGAAGCGGATATCTCATCCCCATTTAGACCATATAGATCTGGCGAAAGGTTGAATACCGATGGATTTGAAGGCTGCTCAGGTTTATGGTGGTCGAGTATTATGGTGGGTATCCTATCCGTATTCAGCCTGGATATGTAACCTGCATGGGCTCCACCTATATCTGTGAAAACTATAGCGTCGAAGATCGAACTACGATATATTTCCTCGAGAACCTCTCTGTAAAGCTTCTCTAGACATATAGGTTTAACCGTGAAGCCTAGGCTTTCTAAAGCTTTCGAAGCTATAGCTGCGGAGCATATACCATCGGCTTCATCGTGATGGATCAGTAGAGAGGAACCCTTCCTCCTACCTATAGGTTTGATGAATTCTACAGCCTCCCGGGCGGCTTTAAAGAGTTCTGATCGGCCCAACCCTCTGCAAAGATTCGAGAGGTGGGAGACGTATAAACGTTATAGTTAAAGGTACGGTTTAACAGACGCCGGGCGAGACTTTGAGCTATCAGGGTATAGGGGTATAAAGGTTTTATCGCCGGAGAGTATAGTTTCTCGGTTGAAGTATGGCTTTAAAGGAGAGCTACAGGTTTACAGAGAGGGATCTAGCTAAATACCCGTTTCTAAGGGAGGCATCCGAATACCTAGAGGAGGTTGGGTTCACTGTTAAGGATATAGAGGCGGAATATTTCCGACCTATAATCGATAGAGCTTATTCTCGTATAGTCGAAGCTATGGAGAAAGGTGTCGTCTCGCTCGGTCTAGGCGAGCCTAGGTTGGAGATAGCTTCCTTCCCTGTAGCGGTACTTCTAGTTAGATTCGTAAGAGACGAATTCCTCGTTAGAAGGTATGCTCTAGCAGAATCTCTGAGAGCGAGAGAGCTTCTAGAAGGGGAGCCTAAATCTCTCGTCGGAGCGTTAGCTTCACGTCTAGGTTTTAGAGCTGAGATAGGTAATGGTTACGCGAAACTTTACGTCTTAGACTATCTTAAGTATGCATCTAGGTTCCACGATCCTAGGTGGAAGCTTGTGAATAGGGTTTTAGATAGAGGGTGGGTTACACTCTCTAGAAGGGAGCTTGTGAGGCTTATATCGGAGGCTATCCAGGATAGCCTTACCAAGATTTTATCTAGACCATTACCAGGGGATGCTAAACCTCCAAGCACCTTTGAAGCTAAGATAATAGCCATCACAAGTATGCTTTCCGATAGGAAGGTCAAGTATGGGGGATGGACTGATGTAGGGTTCGTAGAGGATGCTCTTCCTCCATGCGTGAAGGCTATGTATACAGCTTTAAGAGGGGGGAAGCACCTACCCCACGTAGCTAGGTTCACCCTTGCAAGCTTCCTGCTCAATATAGGGTTGACTGTGGATGATGTAGTTAAGCTATTCATATCGACACCGGATTCCGATGAGAGGATAACGAGGTATCAGGTTGAACATATCGCCGGTATGAGAGGCTCTATGACTAAATATACGCCCCCAAGCTGTTCGACTTTAAAGACCCACGGCTTATGCATAGAGGATGAGCTGTGTAGAGAGGTTAAACATCCACTCATACGTTACAGGAGGGGTATGCGTAGAGTTATAGGTGGAGGTGGCGAGGGTGGAGAGAAGCTTAGAGAGGCTTAGGGAGGATACGAGGAGGTTTGTGAAGAATATATTCTCGAAGTACTATTCATCGTTAGCTTCCACTTTCATAGAGGAGCCTCCTAGGATATCTGGAAGGGAGTTTGGGTTCAACCTATTCGATAAAGGTATAGTGAGGCATATATCCTTCAAAAGTAGAGATGATCTACTAGAATACTTGAAGGCTAATAGCCCTTCAGATTGCTACTACTCATCGGCTTTCTACATGAATCCATCCGCATCTATGGATGGGAAGGGGTGGATCGGAGCTGAACTAACGTTCGATATAGATGCGGATCATATACATACAGATTGTAAGGCTGAGCATGACAGATGGGTATGCACATCATGTAGGTATGAAGAGGATGGCGATATACCTGAGAGATGCCCGAATTGCGGCGGCGATAAGCTGGAGGAGAGGGTATGGTTCTGCGAGAGATGCCTATTAGCTGCTAGACGTGAGACTATGAAGCTTATCGAGATATTATCCTCCGAGTTCGGTGTAGAGGAGGATAATATGACCATATACTTCTCAGGGCATAGAGGCTTTCATATACATGTATCTGGAGAGGTTGAGGGTCTAGATCAGAATTCGAGGAGGGAGATAGCGGACTACCTACTAGGCGTAGGATCCGATCCTTCGGTATACTTTGAGAGGATGATAGCAGCTATGGATGCCGGAGGGGCGAAGCTCAGGATCCTCAGAGCGATCTACGATCTTCTATCCTCGGCATCCCCAGAGGATTTGAAAGCTATAGGCTTAAAGAGGAGCTTTATCGAATCTATAGTCGAGGATAGGGATAGGATTCTAGGAAGGATGCTGGAGGGTGGGTTTGATAGATTCGCTAGAGAGGTAGGGTTGACGAGTATTAGGAAACTTATAGCTAAAGCTGTCGAGTATTCGTCGGTTAAGATAGATTCGGTAGTCACCCTAGATATCCATAGGTTGATACGTCTACCCGGTTCGCTTCACGGTAAGACTGGGCTTATGAAGTCTAGGGTGGGTTCAAGCTTGGAATCGCTAGAAGGCTACGATCCGCTATCCGAAGCTACGCCGTTCAGAGATTTTAGGGATCATGTAAAGCTCTATGTATATTCAGCTCCTAAGTTTAGGATCGAGGACGAATCCTACGGCCCCTTCGAAGGTGAGGAGGTATCCCTCCCTCTACAGCCGGCGCTTCTACTGCTATGCAAGGGTGTAGCATATATATCTGGTTAGGGAGGTGGGGGTATGTACGAGGAGCTTCTAGATGCTTGGAGAAAGGAGACAGCTAGCACCGATCTACAACCTTTACCTGGAGATTTCTATAGAAGGCTTAACAGTTTTATGAGGAGGCTTAGAGAGGAGGAGAAGCTTGCCGATAAGGAAGGTATACAGGGTAGGCTTCTAGCTAAGATCCTAGAGGTCAGCGTTAGGCTTACCGAGAATCTATGCTACCTAAGGCTTACCAAGATTATAGATGCGTCTATAAGAGGTGCAATCGAGTGGGATAAGCTTACCGAGGATGAGAAACCTTTCGTTAAAGAAGCTTCTAAGATATTCGAAGAGTATAATCGCATGGTTAGACGTATAGTCGAGGGTAGGTATACACCCGTAGAAGCTATCTTCCGAGCGGGAGGGCTTAAACTTGTAAGGTTCAAGAGCGATACACCCTCCTTTGTAGGGGTTGATCTCAAAGTTTACGGTCCGTTTAAAGCCGAGGATGTAGCCTACATACCTGAAGAGAACGCGATTCAACTTGTAAAACAGGGTATAGCTATCGATGTAGAGGTTACGGAGTAGCGTTAACATTTAAGCATAGTTAACCTTGTATACTAAGACTCCGCCGCACCATCCGGAATAGGATGGATCTTCTGCTTTCCTTAGACTGCTAGATATAAACACGGGTTCGAGGTACTTCGATCGGTAGAATCCTTTAAAGAAGTATAGGTTTAAACCTGTCCGGGTATCTTGAGTATAGAATCGGAAGGGTATTATGCTACCTAGTACTGATTGGTAGAATCTGGAGCTAGGCGCACCTACGTTTTTATCGATGTAATCCGTTTCGTTGAATCCTCCGAATTCATCGTTAGCTATCCTTATCATCCATACGAATTTGCCTTCCTCACCGGAACCATCGGGTATGAATAAACCTGTCTGTTGACCTACAGCAGTCCAGCTTGTGAATACTACTATATGGGTAACGTTATATCTCTCCATGATTGGGATCGATATATTCTCCGGAGATATGAATGCTTTAGCTATAACGGCGATCTGAGTCGAGTTTATCGTAGCGTTATCTGCTAGAGTCGTACAGTTGCCTAGAACAGTTATCCAGTATCCGTAATCCCACCATGATAGGACTACAGCTTTACCCCCTATATTCTCTCTCATCCATGCTAAAGCTTCCACCCAATCAGTGTACGGCCTATCGTAACGTACCGATAGCTCCAGTATACTTGGGAAGGTCCCGTAATAGAAGTATGTTATATATACGAAGTACGTTACCGGGAGCAACGCCAGCATAGCTATGATGATGATAGAAGCTAAAGCTAGATCCCTACGCATACCGTATAGCATCTTACGCGAACGGCGAACCCTACTTACAGATCTTGTATAGGATATTAGAGGTTTAGAGATCTCGTATAAGCTGTAAGCTGCTACGATCGATATAGCCGGAGCTAGCAGCAGTTCTAGACGTGCGAACGATGCTGTAAAGTATAGCGATGTAACAGCCCATATGGATACGAGTATATGCTCGAAGGTACGTTTCCTGGAAGCTTGAATCGTGTATAATGGTATGAATAGGCTTAGGAAGCCAGTCGACATGAATATCTGAGCCCAGGTCGTCGATTGATGTTCGCCTACCGATCTTATCAACGCAACCTCCCTCTTATAGATCGGATTCAACACCGCCAGGTATTTACCTCCTGGGAGACGTATCATACCTGTAGCTACTAATGCGACAGCGCATAATGCGAGTATAACTAGGATGACTAGAAAGATCCTATCCCCTCTACCTACATCGAGTCTTCTTAAACCTAGCTTCAACAGTAGCAGAGCTGCTACGCCATAGCTTAGTAGAGCTGTAGAATCGTATAGGAAGCTGTACCCTATCCTAGGTATATGTATAGCTATGAGCATCGATATAGCTAAGATCGGAATGTACGCTACAGCTAGGTTCCTATCGAAGGATACTAGTGTAGATATGAACGTAGATAAAGCTATGAGAGCTAGTACGTAGAAGCTGCTACCCCATGAAGCGATTAGATAGCCTAGCGATGAACCTGCTACTAGACCGTAGACTAGACAGATGCGTAGATCTCTACTTTTACCAGCCTTAACATAGAATAGGATAGCCAATATGAACGCGAGTATACCTACAGATTCATCGTCATACCATCCTGCAAACGTCCTACTTATGTTAGCCGGAGCTATGGATAGGAGGAGGGATGATATTAAACCTACTACACTACCTCCTATCTCCCTGCCTAGGAAGAATATCGATATACACATGAGGATAGCCATTACCGGTGGGAAGAATACGAGAGCCTCCATCAAAGATATGCCTATACCTAGGAATTCTATTATACGGTAGAATGCAGCCCCAGCTAACGGTAAACCTATATAGCTAGATCTAGCTATATCCCTACCATAAGGGTACCAGCTTCTATTATCATGCCAATTGTACCACGAAGATAAGCCCTCCCGTAGTATACGTTCGGTTACCCTATACTGGAAGTAGGTATCGTATTCATGTAGGTATAAGCCTAGATCCCAAACCCTTACCAGAGGCTGTATCCTTACGTAGAATGCGAGTGTACATATAGCAGCTAAAGCTATAGGTATCCATAAAGCTTTCAACCATACCGCCATGCCCTTTATTAAACTCCTTATCGAACTCTTTATGGATGCAATGGTCGGTCTACGTAGCTTAAATCTCAATACCTTCTATACCTCCAGAGACTTAGATTTTATGAGAAAGATCGATCTATATAATCCTTACCGCTTCTTAGCAGGTTTTAGCTCCATCCTAATATCATCCATACTGAATGTTATCTTAGATTTGCACGAAGGGCACAACTCGCCGTAGCCATCTACTATCTCCCCAGGATATACGAACTCATCACCTTCGTATAATATGTACCCGCATGATTTACATATGATCCTCTGAGGCATACATCCTATATGGATATGAGGACGTAGCTATAAACGTTTCCAGAGGAAGCCTCCTTGACCTAGATGTAATCCAACTTTAGGTTTTAGGAAGGTTTAAGTACATGTCTAAGCGATATGCAATCCATCGAGGATAGGGTGGTACGGTTGAGGATTAAGCTCAGCGAATACTGGATCCATATAATCGTTGTAGCTGTTACCGTATTCCTACTATCCGGTTCGATATATGTTATAATCGAGAGCCCCCAGCCATACCTCATCTACACCGATGAAAGCGGGAATAGGAGGATAGGTATAGTTAATCCTACGATAAGGGATCAGGTTGTTACAGAGACTCTAACGGTAGCTGCACTCTATACGCTAAGCTTCATAGGCTTAGTGATGATAGCTGTAAGCTATAAATACTCCTATGATCCTAGAACTAGCAATGTGCTCCTAGTAGTTGGGTTAACAATGCTCATAATATCTTCGATAATCCTATACATACTCTTAGACGCTAAGCTGTGGCGTAAGATCATATAGAGTTATCTTCAGCATACGTTAACCCCCTATCAGATATACGTGCATAGAATCTACCGGGAATCCCACCCTTCTTAACCTCGCATAGAACAACCCCGGGTCTACCAGTCCTAGAAAACGCTAGTATAACATCAGACCAGTAAAACATAATCCTACGTGCTACAGGCTCCACTCCTCCACTCTCGATAGCAGCTCTAACTTGGCTTATAGCTAGTACGGCGATATTCTTCGTTATAGCGGATTCCTTTAGTAAGGCTATCTGACGGTTAAACTCCCAGTTAACCGTGAAAGGCTCCTCGACCGAAACAGCTTCACGGTAGAGGCTTGTAATGCTATCCACGACTACGAGGCCTACATCCCTGGATACCATACTAGGTAGCGATCCTAAGATCAAGCTTTGCTCTAGGAAGCTTTCAGGTCTAGATACGATTATGTATTTAGATATCTCTTCGAAATCTTTCTGAGCGAAGGTTTTAAGCCTCTCTACAGGGATGCGCCTATCGCAATCTAGATATAGAACCTTGAAACCCATCCTAGCAGCGGATATAGATGTCTGCAAGGCTATGGTGGTTTTACCGCTACCTGCTTCACCGTATAGAAGCGTAAACTTGCCTAGCGGGATACCCCCACCTAGCAGTTCGTCGAGCTTAGAGCAGCCGGTAGGTATAGATTGTACCGTCAAGAGCCCATTAAAGTTAATATGTAGAACTTACGCTTAAATTCTGATGATCTCTAGCGTTCTCAGCCCTACGGTGTGACAGGTATGGCTAGATTCGAAGCAGGCTGTTCGATAATAATCGATGGCCCAGCATGCGTGAAGCTGATATCTGGGGCTCTTAGAGCGTTGGGCGTAGAGTATCGAGATAGAGGGAAGATTATCATTCGAGAGGGTAGAAGTGTACCGTTAGAGTTTTTAGAGGATAGCGAAGTCGAGATACTATCCGCCTCTAACCCATCCTTCGAGAGGGTTGAGGAGGGGGTCTACCCGCCGGAATGGCTTGAAGCTTTAAAGATGGCAACCAAGCTGGATCCGGCTGATATCCTAGTGTTGGGAGGTGTAGATGTAGGTAAATCTACGTTCGCTTTGATGCTCGCCAACCATATGTTAAGTGTAGGTGTGAAGCCTGTAGCAGTCGTCGATGGAGATCTGGGACAGACTGATGTAGGTCCACCTGGAGCGTTAAGTTATACGCTACTCTACAAGCCTACTGTAGACCTATTCGATCTCAGGTTCGAGGAAGCCGTATTCGTAGGATCGCTTACACCATACCAGGCGGTAGATGAAATCGTAGAATCTCTGGCATATCTTAAGGCTAAGGCTTCATCGAAATCTAGAGCTACAATAGTTAATACTGACGGGTGGTTTACGGTTGAAGCATTACCGTATAAGGCTAGGATAGTGGAGAGACTGAAGCCTAGAGCTACCGTGGTCATCGATGGGGATATCGACCTAGGCTTGATAGAGGATAAAGCTGAGGAAGTCGGATCAAGCATGGTTAGGATCCCGCCTCCAAAGTATATAAGAGGAAAGACTAGATCCGATAGGAAGAGTAGGAGGGAGTTATGCTATAAGAAGTACTTCGTAGATACGGCTATAAGGAAGATACCTGTAACATGGGTTAAATTCTCGAATCTCCCTATAGGTTTAGGCGCCGTCCTACAAGCGGATAGGCTTAAGGAGGTATCTACGGCTCTAGGTTTCGAGTGTATCTACGGGGAGCATACAGGTTCGACACTCTATATCGTAGCTAGAATGGATTCGGAAGACTACGTAGAGACGGAGTATAGAGGGATTAAGTGCATAGTTACACCTTACAAACTTATCGAGAGACTACTCGTAGGTGTATACGATCAGATGGATGCATTCAGGGGTTTAGCCATACTGAAATCTATATTTATGGATGGGGATAGGGGCATCGTGGAGCTTATAACATCGTATAGGGGGCCTATAGGCTGCTTGAAAGCCGGATGTGTGAAGCTTGATGAGAGCTTCAGGGAGATAGCTAAGTTTAAATATAGTGTCCCGACTCGCTAAACATTTTTAGCTTGATACCTGTAAGGGCTGGGATGCCTAGGAGGACTCCTATAGTAGCTTGGATATTTATAGGTTTAAACGTAGCTATATGGATCTACATGGTCTATAGAGGGGGTAGATTCTATGACTACGTTATAGAAAGGTATGGGTTAATCCCCGCGTATATAGTGGAGGGTAGAGCGTTGTATACCATAGTGACGTCTATGTTCATCCATGGAGATATAATGCATCTAGTAGGCAATATGCTATATCTGGGAGTGTTCGGCGGACCTATAGAGTCTAGGATAGGACATCGTAGATTCTTCACCCTATACATGGCTTCAGGTATATTCGCTTCGATAGCTCATACACTCGTAGAGGTATACTTAGCGGAGCCTATAATCCTCTACGGGTGGACAGGTATGAGGATTATAGATCCCAGATATATACCTTCGATAGGGGCGTCAGGAGCTATATCGGGCATACTCGGAGCATACCTAGTCCTACTACCGGCATCATCTGTTAGGATAGTAACGATGATAGGATGGATACCTGTCGTTATAAGTATACCGGCTGCGCTATTCATAGCAGGATGGTTCCTATACCAGCTATATGCAGGGATACTATCGGTGACGATACCTCAACTATACTTTTCAGGGGTAGCTTTCTGGGCTCATATAGGAGGATTCATAGCAGGTTTAATAATGGGTCTAGCTCTTAGACCAAGGAGGATCCCCGCTATAATCTTTGATTACAGATAGATATCCAGATGCTGTAGACCCTTAGAGGAAGCGTAGATATCCATGACATTTCCGTACCTTAACCATGGATATTACATCTTCTTCCATATAGGACTACGTGTTACCCATAGATTAGAGTGGATGAGATTGTAGTTGACACTCCCTGATTAAAGTCGGGAGATTCTCGGTTCTTCAGTCATGATGGTTTCGTTATGCCGGGTTCCAGGCTGTGTCGACTCAGCCTCTGCCACGAGCTATACGCTCTTAACCCGCTTTAACATACTTATCGCTCCGTTATAGTCTACGTTGCGGTAAGGTTAACCTGAGAATTGCCCGCCAATACTGTTCAGCCTACGTAAATCTAGCTTCCTACGATAATCACGTTACGACGATACCTGAGGGATGAAAACGTTTCAAACCTACCCTATGTATGGTTTAAAGCTTAAATCGTTAGCCTATGTACGTTATCGATGGTATTGCTATGTCTAATGTGCTAGATGTAGATGCAGAGGATTGGGAGAGGGAGGTTCTACGATCCGATGTGTTGACTATCGTAGATTTCTGGCATGAGAGGTGCCCATGGTGTATACTGCTAAACCCTATTTTCGAGGAGGTAGCTGAGGAGTATAGAGATAGAGTGAAGTTTGTAAGGTTTAACGTCCTGAAAAGTTCTAGGAATAGGGATATAGCTATAAGGAATGGCGTTATGGGTACGCCTACGATAGCGTTCTACTGTAACGGTAGATACCTGGGCTCGATAGTCGGTTTTACCCCTAAAACACGGTTAGAACGTATCATCAAAGATTTTATGGAACACTACAAGGAATGCGTTAAGCAGAGTACGAAGCTAGAGTAATTATGGAAAGCAACCTCGCTAAGTATTGCTACTCTTAGAAGAGCTCGACTTAGTAGGGTTTGAGCTGAGGGTTAACCGAGTGATAGCTTTAGAGATAGGAGGCGAAACATGCCATACCCATATGCTTAGGAATGGAGAATATGAGAGCGATAACGTCATTCATCGACGGATAGCTATCCTGGATAGAGCTTCAGATAGAGGTATGGATAGCAGTAGGCCTACAAGCATCTGACCTATATTGATGGGGACCTCGACCAGGGCGTAGACGCCTAACACCATCTGCTGGTATAGATAGTAGCATAGAACCATAATGGATCCACCGCATATTATAGCGACAACCTTAACCATACTATCATAGCCTACCCTGAATAGGTATACTGTCAACGATACGAATAGAGCTATCGATACTATGATCCATAAAGTTGTAGGTATCTCAGCTTTTAAGGCGTAATACAGTAGTGTAACTTCAGCTAAACCTGTGTAAACCTGGGATGAAATAGACCAGAATACTAATGTTAGGATTAAAGGTATAGCTAACGATAGAATCCTATAGGATCTATGTGATACCCTTAACTTGAACCTAGATACATAGCCGACTATATATCCCTCCAACCCTTTGGCTATAAGCGTAGCCGGAGCATAGTAGCCGTAACCTGAGATAATATCCGCTAAAGCTGAACCTACACCTCCAGCAAACCCTCCTACCTTAGGCCCGAAGATTAAAGCTACCGTATACACCATAACCTCACCTATATTGAAGTACCCCCGGGTAGCGGGTATGTATACTTGTAAAGCTAAGGTGGCTATGGCTACAAGCGCCGTAGATATAGATGAGATCGCTACGAAGTATGCTCTCCTAGACTTCACAGATAAGTGATCTGAGGGGTCTGAGATATTAAAGTTTACTCTTTAATATTCTAGTTTACTCTTTAATATCCTAGCGATTGTATCTACCATATCTTCTACCTATCTCTAGCATAGCTAGATAGTTCTCGATCTTTATGTAGTTAGCTACGGTATTCCCGCATCCGATGGCGTACCCTCCACCTGGAGCGCATACATCTATAACCGATTTAACGTATGCTTTGAAGTCTTCTAGAGGCATCCTAGAGAGTTTATCCATATCTATACCTCCGAGTACGGCTATCCTATCTCCGTACAGCCTTTTATAACTTGTTATAGGGTATGAAGAATCTTCGTAGGAATGCTTAGCATCTATACCTACATAGCCTATGAGATCCTCCATGATTACATCTAACCTACCACAGCTATGTAGTATGAAAGGTTTACCGAATCTATGCGCTTCATCTACGCATCTCTTATGCCATGGGAATACATAGCGTCTTAGATGAGCCGGCGATATCATGAGTCCACTCTTATAGCCCATATCATCACCCATAGATATAGCTCCGATCATAGGTTGCTCGGACATTAAGCGACATATGAAAGATAGTATCCTACCGATCCTATCGAACATATCTCTGGCTAGCGTTCTATCAGTATAGAGCATCTTCGAGAATGGGATGGTCCCCATAAGCCACATAACATTCTCCAATACACCGCCCGGGGTTAGAGGTATTATCATCATACCTTCAGGCAGGATTTTCTCGACTATACGGTATAACTCTAGGTACGGATCCTGTACACCTGATTCACTAGGCCAGTCATACCTTTCGAAATCCTCCCTAGACTCTATGGTGCCTCTAGATTCATCCTGCCAAACCCTTAAACCTCGAGATAGAGCCGCAGTATCCCTACAAGGTTTAACGTTGAACCTAGGGAATGGTGATGGAAGTGTTAAAGGTATATAATCGTATCCAAGCATATGGTAGAATCTAACGATAACTTTATAATCGGATCTAAGCCCATCCCCGCATCCCCCACCTACTATACGTTTAACCCTACCGATCGTAAGATCCTTAACCTCAAAAAGCCTACAACCTGCTAAAGCTTCTACAACCTCTAGATCTGCGAACAGATCATAGAACGGTATCCTATCAGGCGGATCTTCGAGTAGGAGCACCGATAGAAGTCTATCGAAACACGTATCCATACCAAACTGTCGATTAACATCCGAGCATAGATAAACCTTAGCAGCATCCTGATAACGTCCTATTAACGTTTATCCGTTTAGATGCTTCGATAAAGATATGAATCTATGAATCCTCTACGAGAAGTTCTATGCTCTAGATGCGGCAACCCAGCTGCGATATATCTAAGGTATGCTAGGCTAAACTTCTGCAAGGAGCATTTCCTAGATTACATCCTAGGTAGGGTTGAGAATACTGTTAGAAGGTATAGGATGATCAGATCTGGATCTAGGATCCTAGCTGCGATCTCAGGAGGTAAGGATAGCTCTACCATGCTTCTAACTTTATCGAAGCTTACAGGTAAACTCGACTTCGATCTCGTAGCGCTACACATAGATCTAGGGATAGACGGATATTCTAGTGAGGCTAGGAGTATAGCTGAGGAGGTTTGTAGGATAACTGGTGTACGCTATGCTATACTCGATTTAGAGGATCTAGTAGGTTTAAACATCCCCGAGCTTTCTAGAAAGATACGTAGACCTCCATGTAGCGTATGCGGAGCTGTTAAGAGGTATCTATTAAACCTAGCAGGTGTGGAGGTTGGTGTTGATACGGTGGCGTTAGGCCACCATTTAGATGATTTAGCGGTATATATAGTTAAGAATTTCCTTCTACAGAATCTCGAGGATATACGTAAGCTCGGACCTAAGACGGAGGGTTACGACGGGTTCTTGGTAGGTAGGATAAGACCGTTATACGAAGTGTATGAGAGGGATACAGCCCTCTATGCAAGTTTCGTAGGTATTCCGTATCAGAGTATGGAATGCCCATTACACAGTATGGGTGTCGAGGATAGGATAAGAACATTCTTAGACGGCATGGAGGAAGATTCGCCGGGGTTTAAGATTGCTTTCCTTAGATCGATCGCTAGAAGTATACCGAAGTATCCGCAACCACAATCGGAGGTTAGACGATGTAGTTTATGCGGTATGCCTTCTCAAAGTGGTATATGTTCATTCTGTAGGATGACGATGAGAGCGTTAGGGAAGCCTCTAGGCTTAGAGTTAAGGGGTAAGGTTAGAGAGATCGTATCAAAGCTATAGAATCGTAGGATGCCTCGTATCTACGGATGGTACAGTTAGGGATCGCCCGTGCCGACGATACGCTTAGAGAAGCCTTATAATCTCGATATTAGCTTATACCCATCCTTCACTTATCCGTTATACTCCATCGTAGATGGATGGTATGTCAAGATACTAGGTGCATACAGAGGTCTAAGGTTCAAGCTGGAGGATCCTACAACGTTAAGGTTCGGAGGATTATCCACGGTATCCGAAGATACCGTTTTAGAGTTTACCGGTTTATGGTTCGACCCATACGAATACGTATCTAGGTTACCTTCGAGCAAGGTTAGCCGTATATGGCTTTTAATCGAAACATACGAGGGGTTAGGTTTAGCTATAGACCCCTATAGTAGGCTATGGCTATTCGCATCCGTAGCTTTATCGAGGCATACAGACTTCCATCTAAACACCGTGAGATGGGTTAGAAGGATATCTGAGGTTGTAGATGATCTAAGATACCTTAAGGTCGAGCAGCTTCGTAGGGTATCTGGAAGCTTCCATCTAACACAACTACCCTTACAGGTAAGATTCTACATCGAGAAGATAGAATCGTTGGAGGATAGGGTCGATCCATCGATACTTAGGGTTAAACTCCAAGAGGGGCCATGGATAGGTCCTAAGACGGCGACGGCCTACATCCTATTCAGTCGTAGGGATGCGACATACATGGCTTCCTCCGATATACACTTCCAGAGGATATCTAGGAGGCTTGGATTAATAGATTGGAGCATCCCGTGGGACCCATCTATGTGTAGAAGGTATGTATGCATAGACTGCCCTATACGTGATAGATGCCTTCACTGGATAGCTAGAGTAGAGTATGGAGAACTAGCAGGATGGATACAAACCGTAGCGTATGTACAGGATAAGCTTCTATGTAGACGTAAATTATGCAGTGAATGTAAGGTTAGATCGATATGCACAGAGCCATAACATAACCTAGCTATGAAGAGCCTATATCAGATCTTCGGGTATATAATTCGGTTTGAACGCTATCCTAGGCTTCAAGCCGTATTCTCTAAGCTTAACTTCTACATGAGGATATAGAAATACATACTCCTCCTCAAAATCCTCTACAAGCCTATCATCTATACTCTTAAGCCTATCGAGAAGCTTGTATCTAGATGTAGAATCGCTGAAGCTTAGCATGACAGCTGGATGGCATGATACACCTTCATCGATCAGATTTTTCAAAGCGTTCAACTGAAGTTCAAACCCCCTTGGATCGGCTAAGGTGAGCATAGAAAACTCTTCTGAGTTACAGCCTTTAATAGAGACTCTAACGTGGAGCTTCTTGAATCTCGATAACCTCTCAGCATACTCTTTGTACGCGCCTATCAATATACCGTTAGTCTCCAGTACGAATAGATACCTTCTATCGGAGTCGAATAATCCTATAAGCTCCTCTAGATGATCGAAAGCTATCGTAGGCTCGCATCCGCTAACCCTAACCTGGCTATAACCTCTGCGAACGCATATATCCGTAAGCTTAACCCATACATCCCTAGCAGAATAAAATACACCGGTATACGGGTTATCCCTGATCCTCCAACTCCAGCAGAATACACACCTAAGACAGCATCCTACAGCATCGGCTGTAGCTATACCACCATACCATCGTCCACCCCTGAAACGCCAATAGCGTCTATCTAAACCTTCATCGATACGCCTCCTAGCTACGATACGCTCAGTAGCTTCAGATAGAGCTATAGGATCGATCAATCTACGATGATGCAACCTTTCTAGGAGTAGCGTATACCTCTGATCGATATAAACATATGGCTTAAGGATCTAAATCTAGTTTAAACTTTTAACAGCTACACTGAAACGTATAGCATGCTTAGCATATCGATTCATAACGGAGACTCTTATCTTCTGATGATTCTAGTAGGATCTCCTTTCCTTCTAACTTCATCCCTAAAGCACCATACACCCTCTGCGAAATCTAACACGACAACTAGCCCTACCGGTAAGCCTATGGGAGACTCCTTCGCTAATAGCTACATCCGCATCTATAGGTCCTACGATCCTTGTCAACCTCCACCGGCAAATATAGGTCTAGGGTTGAATGGTAAGCCCAAGCTTTTCGACTATCCTACGAAGTAATGGGATCTCAGGTCTAAAAGTATCATACCAACCGTTCAAGAGGGCTATGACGTCAATCCCACCTTAACCTCAACCTTACTGCTGTAAACAACCACCATACTCAGAGGGTGGAGCCTACCTACATGAGGTAGGTAGAGTTGACTCGTAAAAAATAGAAAAGCTTTTATAAAGATCGGGAAGCGCCGCTTGCTTCTATCTTAGTCTAGAGGGGGACACGTGAACATTTTAAGAACGCTAGATAGCCTACAGCGCAGTATCTCCCTACATAAACCTTGCCTATTATACAGTGAAGATTTCAGTAATGCTATATGTAAAGCTGTTGATTGCGGGCGGCATACAGATTGCATAGACGCTACCGTCGGAACTATATGGGATGTAATACGCAGTAGGAGATGGGCCCCTGAGAAATGGATGGAGACTTTAGGAGATACTATAACAGTTGTTAATGGTATAGCGAATATGCATATTCGCTGGTAGAAGAATTCCACCACGCTTCGATGCATCCATCGAGATATCCGAGTATATCACTCCAAAAATACAGATGGGAGGTAGAATCTAAGCTAGAGAATCTAGATAGCCTATATAGAATACAATACGATGTAATCGAATCCGATTCTACAAAGGTTCATGCAACATACCTCGACGGCCAGGCTATACTACCGGGTAAATCCAATAGGTTTAAGGTATCCGTAGGGAATCTGATAGCGTCGGTATCGGTTAGGGTTAAAGTGTAAATACCGGATGGATCGTATATAGCTCGATACTCGCACATCCAGCTATCACTGGCTGAGGTGATACCTGGTATACTTTCACCGTCAAAGCTTAGCGATAGTATAGAGTCGTCGAATAGATGCTCATTAGATTATAGCTGATAGTAATCTACTTGAGACGCTCCGTATCTTCATCGAATCGTAGAGTTTGGATACGGGTATTGAACAATAGATGTATGAGGCTATGACTTAAATGGGGGGAATTCACCCATGAGGGGGTTAAGCATGTAGTTTCATACCAGACATACTAGCAAGGATGGAACAAACTATACGGATAGCGAGTTTAAGAGGAGATAGGATCAGATAGCTATAGAGCTTCTAAGGAGTGTCGGATCTTTGAAGGCATATCCCACTATAGCAGATAGCAAGGGATACGGGGGATGCCGGGTCTAATGCATCGGAGACCACCATGGCGGCAGCATCCTAGACTATCTGATAGACGTCAGCTTAGTCTCTATGTAATCTCTAGATGTATCAACCTCTAGGGCATATAACTCAGTTCTAGGTTTCACACCGTAGAGTAGATGTGTTCCATGCTCTCTGCTAAGCTTTAGGTGTATACGGGAGATCGCTGGTATGACTTCAGCTATCCTATGATGTATAGGCTTTGCGAGGATTATACTCAAACCTCCAGACATCCTAGTCTCATGTATACTTAGACTAACCGCCTTGATAGAAGCTTCGACTCCATAGTTAGCGATTAGGGTATCCAACCCAATTATAGCAAGCGGAGGATGCCTACCATCCATAAACCTGCGTAGATACTCTAGGAGAGCCTCGTGGTCTTTATCGATATCCTTCCCTTCAAGTGTGATTAGACACGGATGGCTTGGTTTCTCCCTTCTTAAACCTACCTCTACCACTCTTAATAGTTCCCTAGCCTCCCCGCTTGGACACTCAATATATTTGCAATACGAAATTATATCTTTGAACATCGTATTTAGCGATGGAACGATGATAACCGGTCTACGTTTACATATGAAGCTATACGTCAACGGAAGCAGTAGACTTAACTCGTAAACGATATCCTCCACTTTAGGATCTATCTCTAAGATTATGGTAGAACCTTTAGGATACCCCCCTATAACCCTATCCAAATCCCTTATACCTGTAGAATATATGTTATCCGATAGATCCTCTGGAGGATTTGCCAACCTTAACCCTTCCCGTTCAGGAAGACTGAACGGAGAATATACCTTAACTCCACCGCTTAACGTGAAGACAAATCTACTCTCTTTAAGCTCTATACCTCTCAGCTTAACTATCTCAAGACGCCTTAGAAGCCTTCTATCGAAAAATCCTCTCTTAAGAACTATCAAGGCATCTGCTACGAATTCTTCAACACCGAATCCAACCCGTAGAGTCCCGATAGGGATCTCCTCCACAAGTATTGTAGTACAATCTAGATCTTTACAGATCCTAGATAGTATGCTATGAACGAATATACGTAGCTCAGCTTCATCCTTAAAGGTATGCGCTAGAACTGAGAACGAATCTACTACAAGTCTCTTAGCCTTCAACTTATCGATCTTATCTATTATAAGCTCAGCTACGCTGGATGCGCCAAGCCTACTGACAGGTATTAGATCCAGGTATGTGAAAAGACCAACCTTCTCAAGCTCTTCGAAGTCTAAGCCTAAACCCTTCATATTAGAGTAGAATTCCGGTTTACCTTCTGCAAAGCTAGCGTAGACCCCTGGCTCACCATACCTATAAGCTCCTTCATAGAGAATCTTAGCCGAAAGTATCGTTTTACCGGTACCAGCCTGCCCAGCCAGTATTATCAACCCACCTCTAAGGAGGCCACCCAGAACCCTATCGAATCCATCTAAACCTGTAGGAATAAGCCTGATCGACAATGATTACGCCCCCCACTTACCCAACGTACATGGATTGCTACATCCGCTAGCTTCGAGTAGACTAGCGAGTATCTTCTTGAGAGATTCCTTATCGCCACTCTTAACGATATACAGGAATTCGTCGAAGGATATATTCAACCTCATCTTTCCCCTAATATAATCGTATATAGCCCTGAATATGAACGTAGCTCCAAACCCATAGATCTCCTCGATCTTACCATATACACGGGCAGGATCCTCCAAGAAAACTTCGAACGGATCCCTACCTAAATCTCTATCTATATAGAAGATGAAGACCTGGTAGAACTCCCTACTAAACCTAGAAGATAAAGCTTCACGAAACACTTCTTCTACAACATCTCTCGACGAAGCTTTACGCCTCACACCTTTAAAAAAACACTGTTAACATATAAATCTTTATCCAACGTCTAATCTAAGTTTAAGTTAACCATCAAGGTGATATGATGAGAAACATGGATCGAACACAATGTTATATACAATCCATCCAGTAATCCTCTGATGAAACATTTTTCACTATACATACATTCTAGCTCTCTATGATCGTGAACGGTGTTATATCTTCCAAGGCTTTCAACACCCATACACATTTCTCTTTAGCTTTCTCTACCGCATCATCCGTAGCTAGGCATGTATAGACTAAAACTATCCTCCTAGGCTTCAGCTTATCTGGATAGAGCTTTTCCAACCTCTCGATCCTACCTAGAAATCTGTCGAGAGTCCTTACACCTAATCTAACCTTAGCTTCACCTAGGATACATAGATCCTCGTATACGCCGTAGATATCGATTTCAAGCCTAGGGAGTCGGAGAGGCTTCAGATCGATTTCGTAACCCATCCTTTTAAGCCTACCCCTAAGAATCTCCCTAGCCTCCTCCTCGATATCCAAAGTAATCTTATCTAGAGTTCTCTCAACTCTAGAAAGCCTAGCATCCATCCTCCTAACAATCCCAGCCAGAAGATCGAAACCTTTTCTAAGCCTTCTAATTTCCTCGCTATGCTTCTCTAAGATCTCGAAATGTTTCGTTAAGATCTCATCATATCTCTTGAAGCCTTCAACCATATCCTGCCGAAGCTTAGCTATCTCCTCATCATGTCTCTTGAAGCCTTCAACCATATCCTCACGTAACCTTCTAATCTCCTCACCGTGCTTTTCCAGTATCTCATCATATCTCTTGAAGCCTTCAACCATATCCTGCCGAAGCTTTAACAACTCATCTTCGTGTCTATCTAGACGTTTGAATACCTCTAGGAACAGCTGTTCATGTCTATCGAGCCTCTCTAATACCTCGTTAAACTTTTCATCATGCTTCTCGAGACGTCTGAGAATTTCGTCTAAACCTATAAGCCCGGCTACGGTGTAGCGAAACTCGGAATCCTCTCTAAGAAGCTTAAGGAATTCTTTCTTAAGCTCTGAAAGCAATCGGTTTAACCCCTCTACACTTCTATCGACCCGATCTATGATATAAACTGTTCTTTAGAACGATCAAGCCTCTAGCTAGATCATACCTGCTTTTATATGATCGCAGTATATGGATAGCTTTGATATATACTCGCTCTTAACCTTTATTCGACAGCGCGGCACCGTAGAGTTTAGAGAACGTTTCGTATCTCTATAAACGCTATGAAGAGCTTTACATCATATATTTACGGATAGAGCTGTGATTATAAAATATGTATCTAGAATTCGATTTTTTCCCCTGTCTTTTCATCTATCTTGTATCCTGGAAAGTATTCTATGAATCTTGATACTAGTTTATCTATCTGATCTACAAGCTGTTTGACAATCTTCTTTTCTAGCGAATCTTTTCTAACTACTAGATCGTATCTCTCATAGTTTATACTGGTGAAAGCTAGGTTGTATCTCTCCGCTACATACCTAACGGCTACTCCTACATCTACTATACCTTTGGATACAAGGTATGCTACGGCTTCATGAGTCTTCACTTCGAAGCTGTATCCTCTAACCATAACCTTCAAACTATCTAAGCTTAACCCTCTCCTCCTAGCCTCCTCTTCTAATAGTAGATCTATGAGGATTCTAGTACCGCTACCCGGATTCCTATTAACGAAGCTTAAGCTTCTATCGATTATATCGCCTATAGACGATACCTGCACGGTATCCCTCCTATACACAAAGCCCTGCTCGCGTAGATAGCCTCTAACTAGAAGCACATCCTTCAAACCTAGCTTCCTGACTAGCGGTACGTTATACTCTCTAGTCTCATAGTCTAGTAGATGCACTCCGGCTAAATCTGCTATCCCCATCTTAACCGCATGCAACCCAGCCATACTACCTACGTTAAGTATACGTATATTCTCGGTCGAAGCTATGCAACCCACCATATATTGTAGTAGCGGGTCATGGCTACCGATGATATTCGCATCGTAAAGCTTCCAGAACGGGCTTACCAGAACTTTCAAACTATAACCCTGAGGAGCATACTCCAGATTCTCAGGTACGACTATATACCCATCTACGAGGCTTAAGGACGATATCCTACCGCTATGTCCTGGTAGAGGATATGCGGTTATAGATCCTCCACGCTCCACCAGTACGACCGGTATGAATACTCTTATACCCGGTTCTCCTCTAAGCGGTAACGGTGTATGCGCATCGATATACCTATGCTCATACGATCTGAATCCTTGAAGTCTAGCTAGTATTGGAAGGAGGTATAAGTTCACCGTTAGGAGGCATGATAGGGGGAATCCAGGTAGCCCTAATACTATCTTATCGCCGTGAACTGCTAGAGCTAGCGGTCTACCAGGCTTCTCCTTGACGCCGTGAATTATTAAGCCTGGATTAAGCTTGGATAGAACCCTATAGACTATATCCTCTAAACCTGCCGATGTCCCCCCTATCGTAACTACTACATCGTTCTCTTCTATAGCCCTCCAAAGCTTACCCTCTAGATCCCTCTCATCATCTAAAGCTCTCTCGTATATCCTAGGATCAGCACCTATAAGCTTAGCATAACAGTATACGAGGTAGGAGTTAGAGTCGTATACGCAGCCGTAATCCAGCTGTTCACCTAGATTTCTAAGCTCTCTTCCAGTCGGTAGTATACCAACTTTCACAGGTTTATACACGTAGACTCTATCTACACCTAGAGCGGCTAGCATAGATGCTAAGGTAGGTGTAACGATCTCTCCTCTCCAAGCTGCAACCTCACCTTCAGAGAAATCTGATCCTATATGATCGATATTCTCGCCTCTAGCTACACCCCTATAGAATAGCACGTCGCTGCCATCGGTATGCGTATACTCTACAGGGACAACTGCATCCGCAGGGTAGGGTATAATAGCACCTGTAGATACTTCTATACACTCACCTCTACCCATCCTTAGAATCTTAGTCTCTCCTACCGATACACGGCCTACGAGCTTCAACCTTCTAGGCTTATCCTCGTATACTCCTGCGAGGTCATCACTTAAGACTGCGTATCCATCCATAAGCGAACGTGTATATGGAGGATAGTTTATCTTAGCGTAGACGTTACGGCTTAAAACTCTACCTAAAGCTTCGCTTATAGGGAGATCCAACTCTCCCAGGGGTTTCAGAGGGCGGTATCCTTCTAGTATCGATATAACGTCATCTACGGAGACTAGTCTACGATAGATTTTACGTTCAGTCAAGCTGAGACACCGATCCGTATAGGTTAACCTCTACTTCGCATCCTTCATCGAATCCTTCGATATCCTCGGGAACCTCTACGAAGCCATTACCTCTGAGTAGGCTAGCTAAAGCTCCAGATCCGCCCGTCATAAGCGGTTCGGCGTACAGCCTACCACTACTCCTATAGACTCTTACACGTACGAAGCCTTTAACGCCAAGCTTCACCGTAACTCTACGCGTCAGTATAGCTTTAACCTTAGGGTAGACAGGTATATCTAAGCCTAGCCCCCTTATCAGAGGCTTCAACAGGTATTCTAAGGTTGACATAGCTGCTACGGGTAGACCGCTTAAAGCTAGTATAGGTTTGCTATCCTTAACTGCTAGACATGCGGTTTTACCGGGCTGGATAGCGAACCCGTGCACCATATACTCAGGGTTAATCCTCTCCATAGCTTTGATCGTATAATCGTATCTACCCATAGATGTACCTCCTACCAGTATAGATAGGTATGGCTTACCACCCCTCTGAAGCCAGCTAGCTATCTCATCGATATCATCCTTCATCATCGAGATCTCGTCTACGGTGAATCCATGCCATCTAAGCCATGAAGCTATAAACATATGCGTGAAAGGCTTAAAGTATGAGCTGCCGACTAACTCATCCCCCACGTTCAAGATCCTAGCTCTAAGATCGAAAACCCTAACTTCACCTCTACCTTCGAGGATAAGCCCAGCTATAGATTGAGGAGTAATCCTACAACCCCTACGAACTATCGTTACACCTTCATCATACTCCTCACCCGGTAGCGATACATTCTCATACCTAGCTAAACGCTTCGATACGAATATCATACCATCACCCTCCACGACATCTTCTATCGGTACTACAGCATCGGCACCGATAGGTAATAGAGAGCCCGTCTCAACCCTAGCAGCGAAACCAGGCTTCAAAACTACATCTACATCGAACCCAGGTCTGAGAGATGCGTCGAGAAGCTTTAAAGGTATAGGCGATACAGGTGATGCAGCCTCCACGTCGTCGACGCGTACAGCGTATCCATCCATAACGGCTTTAGGTTTAGGTGGAAGCTTGAAGCTGGAGATCACGGTTTCAGCCGAATACCAGCCTAGAGAATCTTCTACACGTATACCGATCTCACACGGAAGATCTAGGTAGCCTAAAGCTTTAGGCAGTATATCTGAAATCCTACGAAGCTCTCTCAACCCATCCCTCAAACCCACTATATAGAACGCTACGATATCTTAAGATTAACCGTTGCTAGATCTATGGAGGCGAAGGGAAGGTATCACTCCATATATCGTAGACTCAGCTTCTATTCACGGCTTCGATTTTTAGAGCTAGTACGTATGCTTCTCACCCCTGAATCTCTATACCCTTCCGCTAGGCTTCTCTATCGATACCATAAGATCCTCAGCTAGTTTACCGCTTATCAAACCTCAAACTCCGTACTCTAGATAGCCATACAGGATGTTACGACCAAGGGTCCACGATCACTAACTACTCTCTAAACGCTTCAACTTCCTCCATAGTTTATTCCGAATCTCCTAAAGCCTAGTCTGATCTCTTAATAAGCCCCCTAGAAGGGGTTTCTACCATATCTAGGGTGTAGAGTGTTATGGCTCCACCGATGAATATCTCTACTATCAGTTTACGGTATTACTCCGGTATAGGTGAACTTCGAGTGCAACTACCACGCTCCCTGGTTATGGTAAAGGTTTATAAGTATTATATGAGAGTATGGCTGGACGGTTTATGTCGCCTATAGGTTTCGATGTTCATCTACCAACTCACGGTAGGTATGGTTATAAGGATATAGTTGAGGTCTCTATAGCTGCCGACAGATTTGGATTCTATAATTTATGGATCGGCGACCACTTCTACCTACCTAGGAGATTCTATGAGGGGACTGGCGGCGATCCAAGTAGACCTGATAAGCTTGATGCATGGACCCTACTATCGGCTCTAGCCTGCTATACGGAGAGGATAAGGCTTGGCCCTAGGGTCTCACCGCTACCGTTCTATAATCCTGGTAGACTAGCTAAGATGGTGGCTACCGTAGATATAATCTCGGGTGGACGGGTAAACTTCGGTATAGGAGCCGGATGGTTTAGGAGGGAGGCTATCTCGTACGGTATAGGTTGGGATAGCCATGAGGAACGTATATCGAGGATGATCGAAGCGTTAGAGGTTATACTTAGGCTATGGACTACCGATGGTAGTGTAACGTATAGGGGTAGGTATCACTCTATCGTTAAGGCACCCTTCTGGCCTAAACCGCTGCAGAAGCCTCACCCACCGGTATGGTTTGGAGGATCTTCGGATCGAATAGTAGAGGCAGCGGTAAAGTATGGTGTTGGGATCCTACCTACATCCAATCTATCTATAGATAAGTTTAGAGATCTAGCTCGCAGAGTATCGGAGGCATCTATGGGTAGGAGGATACATCTAGCACCATCATTCACATATCCAGATGGTTTAGGTGGGAAGCCATCTGAATGGGGGTCTAGGATAGAGGAGTATATAGAAGCGGGTGCAGACACGATCATAATAGATTTCTCGATGACGAACGTCCCACCTGAGAAAGCGATATCTATGATGAAGCAGTTCTCGGAAACGATATTCCCAGAATATACATCTATCTAAGCTATACGGCCATACGTAAGATAGGATACGATCAGGGAGGCATCGACGTATATAGATGGAATGGATGAGGATGAATATACGAAGCCCTAGTAGAATTCATGGAAGCGGCTGAGAAGCTGAGGAATGGTATAGAATGCTGTAGCTAGCTCCACCTCGAAGAGGGATAAACGATAAAACTTCTATATCGATCTCGAAATTTAACCGGAAACTTTAATAATTTGATATCTCAATACTTATAGAGAGAGCGATTAAATATGCAGTCTAGGATGATATCAAGGCGAAGTCAAGCTGAAACTATATCCATCGTGATACTTACAGGCGTAGTCTTAGCTGCAGCTCTAGCAGTATACGGATACTTCGCATCCCAAGCCTCTATATTCAGCTATAATCAGAGTATACGGAGTGAGCTAGCTAGGCTGAAGTTCAATACAGTCATAGATGAGCTATACTTTAACAGAACTGATCACTTTATACTTGTGAAGAGATTGGATACAAGTAGCGCCAGAATACTTTTCTCGCTCGTAGCAGGAGAATATTACAGCGATACACTACTAGTGTATAAGGATCTAGCTAGTCAACCTGGATGTAGAATATTCGCACTCAAAGAATATGGAGGTACATATAAGCCCTACCCCATACCTTACGCCTCTACCTCCTTAATACCTTTAACGAAAGTGTATCTATCGACAGATAAACCCTCGATATATACAGGGTATACCCAGGTGATTACGGTATACGAAGCGTGGGCTGAACCTAGCTCATTAGGCTCTGATGTATTGTTAGATGCTAAGATAGAAGTACCTATCGATAGAGGGTATCCTATCTTCGTAGTACTGGAGTTTATAGGTGGAAACTATTATATAGTGGATAGCCTACAACTTAGAGGTGTATAAAAATATGAGTAAAATCAGGTATTTTAAGAATAGAAGAGGACAGGCAGCAGTAATAGGAGGAATAGTGATAGCGTCTCTAGTATTCAGTATACTACTGCCACTCATACTCCTATATCAGAGGACGGCGGAGTACACATCAAGCCAAGCGTTAATAGAGCTAAACTTCATAAACGAGAAGCTCAGAGAAAGTTTATCGGTTAGAGGATCTCAAGATGCATCGACGATAACGGTAAACAATACGGGATCGACTATCGTAACACCCGTAAGATTATGGCTTATGAGAGGAGCGAAAATCGAATATATAGTAGATCTCATACCCCCGAACAGCATAGTGTTAGGTTTAACAGTAGATGGAAAGAAGCCAGATAAGCTTCCACCAACACTAAAACCAGGTTCAACCCTGAAGATAAGCTTAGCAAGCCTAAGAAACCCGCAAGAAGTATTCCTCTACATAGAATCAGATAGAGGAGTTCTACATCCAAGAGAAAGAGCTGAACCGCTAATACCACCTAGAACGGAGATAGAAGAAATAATAAGGAGAGAAGTAGTAGATTACCTAGCTGAAACACAATTCGGACCGATAACCCTCTGGTTCTTCTCCTTCACATATTACAATGTTTCTAGTAATCGATTACTGAACTATCCAGGTGGCGGGCTCCCTGGTTTTGAGGTTCCAGCTAATAAACGTATAGCATTCGTCGTAAATATCACAAACTACGATCCACGAGGAAGAGCTATTAACATAACGAAGGATTCATACATGAAAATGTACCATGAAAAACTTGGTCTCGGTCAATATATCAACTTCAATATAGTGACTGTGAAAGATGGGAGGATATTACCTTTTAATGAATTAAAAGTAAGGTATGGTGAGAAGGTAAACCTTGTATTCGTTGGAGAGAAGGATACCCCTCAAAAAGGGTCTGGATACGTTACTATGGTTATCCAAGGGTATTTTGAAGATGGCGAACCTTTAGTGCAGAATATCCCGGCTGTAGGGATAAGAACTATATAAATGAGTTGGAGTACCGAGAAGCTTACTTAAGATAATTTTATTTATTGAGTGAAACCTATTGAACTAGATATGTCCGTGAAGTTTAGATATCATGTAAGATTAAACGATACCTATATCCTTCTCTATTTAGATTACGGGTTAATATAGTTAGATACTTTAATCTTTGGATATATTTGGCATATTATACTCAACATGTTTAGAATAAGGTTAGCTATACCGTTTGATTACAGTATAATCTAGTCAGCTATTCTTATCTTGCAGCGTTATCTTATCTATTAGTGTCTGTATCGACGATTCGAATGTTGCATATAATGTTTTTCCCGCATCATATAGTAATACTAGGGAGAATATGAATATGGCTATGGTTATCGATATGTTTAACCATCCTCCCACCTCCGGTATGGATGATATTAACGGTGTAGCTATCGATAGGGCTATAGCTGTTAATAGTACGGTCGATATCTCTTTTAACGCTCTTACTACTGATGGGCTTTTCTCAGGGTTGAATCCTGGTATATGTTTTAGTAGCGTGTTCGATGCTATATCTACGAGCCTCATGAGGTCTAGTATGATTCTTAGGGCTACGAAGAACAGTATGATCGTTATCATGACTGCTATAGCCGTTATGAAGGTGAATCCTTCACGCGGTATGAGCGTCAGTATCGATGGTATGTTTATGTTTAGGAAGCTTAGAGCTAGCATTATAAGGGCTAATACCCCTATATTCGCTATTATCCTCAGTATCCTCCCTTCAACCTCTCTCCTCAACCTTCGCTAGAACCTCCCTCTAGGCTTCTCTAGATCTATCCGCTCATATAGACGCCTATATCTATCTTACTATCCGTGATCGCATCCATAGATTAACTTTATAGATCGAATCTCGATATCGGTAATGCTGTCTTAAGGTATGGCTGAATCTAGATCTGAGGAATCTAGTGTACACATACTGAAGGCTCTGTATAGGAGGGCTCTCCTATCATCCTTCGGATCCGGGTTTATAAGCCCGTTTATATCCATCTATGCCGCTCAACTTGGAGCTACACCTACGGAGCTAGGTATCGTTCAAGCTATAAACTCTGTTTCTCCTAGTATAGCTCAGATACCCTGGGGCTTCGTGGTGGATAAGGTTAAACGCTGTATTCCGTTCATAGCTTTGGGAACCCTACTATATGGATTCACGCTTCTACTATTAACCTTCACTAGCGATATAAGGAGCTTCATGGTTATCGTGCTATCTGCCTATGTAATGCTAGCTATGGCTGCACCTGCTTCAAACTATATTTTAGGAGAGTATTCTAGCGGATCGAGTCGAGGTAGGATTATGGCTGAGCTTAACGCTATGGCTTCTATGGGTAGTATGCTCGCGACGGTTTTATCTGGATACTTGATCTACAGAGTTGGAGGATCTGTAGAGGAGATGTACCGTATACCCTTGATCCTATGCTTCATATTCAACCTAGCCGCAGCCCTAGTGGTCTCTAGGGTTAGGGAGGAGCGTTTCCGTGGATCTCTATCGTTCTCTATGAAGGATTGGACTAAAGCTTTGAAGACTAACCGGTACTTCAATAGGTTGTGGATGCTCTCGATATTCCAGGGATTCTCTATGGGTTTAGGATGGCCCCTATTCACGTTAACGATAGTTAAAGTCGTTAAGGCGGATATGTTTCAGGTATCGCTTCTAAACGTAGTTAGCGCTTCCACGGCTATAATCGTACGTAGGTTTACGGGTAGGCTAGCGGATAGAGCTGGACGTAAACCTTTGATAGTCTTGGGTAGGGTTGGATTATTCCTGGTACCTCTTATATACGCTATAGCTAGATCAATCTACGAGCTTATACTCGTAAACTTCGTGATAGGTATACTTGTAGCAGCTTCAGACGTAGCTTTATCCGCATACCTACTAGATATATCTCCTAAGGGTATGAGAGGCTCTTATACTAGCCTATACAACGCCGTAGCTGGGTCAGCATCCTTCGTAGGATCGACTCTAGGAGGATACCTACTAGATCAGCTCATAGCCGTAGGCTACGGATTCTACGAAGCTATGACGATCATGTATATAGTATCGATAGCCGGTAGGATAGCCTCTGGGATACTATACGTAACGGTAGAGGAGCCCTACAGGTATCCGGCTAGATTCGAAGAGGAACTTAAACGTATACTTGAGGAGGAGGTGGAAGCGGTAGAGAAGAGGATAGAAGAATATAGGAGGATAGAGGATGAGGATCTAGAATGGTTCGAAAGACTATCGGGATCTAAACCATAGAAGATGATAGCTATAAGGGTATCGTAAGCTTATGTAAGCGAACTATGCTTGATAAGCTTTAGATCCTGCTAACCTGACGTGAAGAATACAGGTTTTATATCCTACCATCACGCGAACTAGATACCTATATGAGATTTTGACCCCTACACCCTCTAGGATGAACCTTGTTACGAATACAGGTTAGAGGTTCTTAGGGAGGTTAAGGGATCTCCACCTGAGATTATACTTCCCGTTAGGTTAGCTGAAAATCTAGGATTATAGCCTACTCCGAGTGATGATATAGAGTCTACGTACGATACTACAGATGATCCGATAATATTCTACGCAGCAAGGAAGGTTATAGTCGGTATCGAGTATAGAGGGGGGATACTACTAAGCGGTTTCGTCTTAGGCGAGCTAGATATAGCGATCCTTGATGCTTATAAGGGGTATTGGAGATTCGATGGCGATCTGGGGGGAGGGGTTGGATATAGTAGGAGACCTGAGCTTCGGTGGATGGTATCAGTATTGTGACGATGACTCCAAGGTTCCACGATCTTAAAGCCCCTCGGCTTCCCGTTATATCTACCCCACCTACACGCTACTCGATCTACACTCCATCTCGGCTATATGCTTTGTACGCTTTAAACCACCTACTCTAAGCAACGATCCCACGCCGACTGTACACATAGACGCCCCCAGTATATCGGCTAACGCTACATATGCGGCATCGTAGAGGGTAAAGTCTCCATGATAGCTAACTCGACGGTTCTAGATACGATATCTTCTCTCAGATCGTATAACCTTATCTGTAGATCGTCTAGAGCGTACATTATAGATTTCATCTCATCTACCGTGAACGACTTAGAGTATCTTACCGCATCTGAACCTAGTTCGGTTAACCCATCGGTATGTATCTAGCATCTCTAAAGCTAAATGCAGCTTGGGGAGGCCAGGAGATCGGATTTGATAGGTAGATCTATCGGGATGAGTAGTTGAGGCGTCGGCGCTTCGTAACCGCTATTAAGTAGGGGTACAGCCTCTATGGATCTACAGCCGGCGATGATCTTAAGCTTTAACCTCACAGCCATCTAGGAGCACCTTAATCCTACCTATACGACCGAAATTCTTGAAGGTAATCCTACCTACGAATATTCTTTCACTCACCTTCGAGTAGCTATCCGAAATCTGAAACTTCACAGAGCCTACATAAACCTTTCGAGAATATGCTTCCGACATGTCTACATGATGTAGAGTATACCATAGCCGAATGTATACTTTACCGGATCTCCTACGAAAACTTTGGATCTCCTCAAAACGTAGAATCCCTTAGATAGGGAGTTAGAGTCGAAACATTTCTCGATAGTTAAACTCCAGTTCTGGTCTAGCTTTAGTTTTCACCCCTTACCACTTCGTTTCATGGGAGGGTTTTTCGCCCTGAAGGGTTGAAGGGGATCTACCCGATATTTTGGGGGTAGGGGTCCTCACCGCTATGATAACTCTATCCTCCTCTAACTCGTATTCTGGATGCTTCGTTAGCCTATGCCGGTTTGGGTTTAGCTTAACCCTGGATAACGATGATCCTGAAGTATAGCTAGGTTCGCTTGTATCTATCGAGCTTGCTACCATTCTCTATATATTATGGTGTGAAATCTTTATAATTTATCTAGGGATCGGATCTATCTTGACGGTGACCTATTTGGGTAGTAGACCGATTAAGGTGGGGATAGGTGGTTTAGGTAGGAGCGGATGGAATATTCATGCACGGATATTCGAGGAGCTATCCGATATGTATAGGGTTGTAGCTGTATCTGATCCTTTAGAGGATAGGAGGAGGGAGGCTTACGCTAGGTTTGGATGCCGTACCTATGAAGATTTCGATAGGTTAGCTGGGGATGATGAGGTTGAGCTTATAGTCGTAGCTACCCCTAGCTATCTACATGCAACCCATACTATAGCTGCTCTAGAAGCTGGTAAGCATGTGGTATGCGAGAAGCCTATGGCTTCAAACCTCTCCGAAGCTGATTCTATGATGGAAGCCTCCCGTAGAACTGGTAGACTACTCACAGTATTCCATAACAGCTTATTCGCTCCAGACTACCTTAAGGTTAAGGAGATCATCCAGTCTGGTAGACTCGGAAAAATAGTGTTAGTTAAGATCTATAATCATACGTTCGGTAGGCGATGGGATTGGCAGACCCTTAGAAGATTCGGGGGAGGAGAACTTAGGAATAACGGTGTACATCTTATAGCTCAAGCCCTACAGATGATAGGCGATAGAGATGTAGAGGTATTCTGCGATCTAAGGAGGACGTTAACCCTAGGAGATGCTGAAGATCACGTAAAACTAGTATTGAAGGCAGAGGATCCAGATTCACCTCTAATAGACATAGAGATGACGAGGGCATGCGCATACCCACAATGTAGGTGGCTAGTTATGGGAACCCAAGGAGGGTTGATAGGAGATTCCGATATCATCAAATGTAAATACTTCGATCCTAGGGAACTACCACCTAGACAAGTCGAAACACAGCCGACACCAGATCGAAGCTATAATCGAGAAGAAATACCGTGGAGAGAAGAGGAACATCACGTAGATGGGAAGCCTGGATCTAGCGGTATAGCCTTCTACAGAGAACTATACGAAACGATAAGATACGGAGCACCACCACCAGTTCCGCTAGAACTAGCTCGCAAGGTTATGTGGATCATAGATAGATGCTTCGAACTATCCGGCTGAAGAGGTAACCGAACCCGATAGCATAGGTAGGTCGAAGCTTACGAGTGGTAAACGGGCATCCACCCCAAATCGCCGCTATATCGCTCGCTAAACTTTAGATAAGCTTACCAAATCTCTCAACCCTCTCCAGGTTTATGAGCAACATCGTATCCGATCTCCCAGATAGCCTCCCATCGACCTTTAGGGAGAAGATAGGTTAGTAGAAGAGCTAGATGAAGCTTTACGAGAAGCATCTTAGAGGAGACGAATAGGCTTCTAAGAAGATTTGGGATCAAGACTCCCAGATCGTTAAAGCTCTAACGGCTAGTAAAGGGTGGAACCTAAAATCATGAAGGAAGCTTTAGCAATCAACCGTATCGCTACACCAGAACTTTTACGAGAACCAGGATAGTTAGAGGGGGGACGTTAACGAATTTATAGGAGAAGCTTAAGAAGATGAACCCGTAGAGTACGATTCTTTAGATAATACCTCTAACCTCACACAATCCAGCCATGTATTCAGGAGTACGCATAGATTAGAAGAGAGCCGAGCAAGATAGACCTTCACACGTCACCCTTCCAATCTAGGAGTCATACTCCTTAACCCTCCTAGACTATACGGATGGACTGAACGTACTCAACCCTGGTAGATCTATCTAGAAACCTCGATCGCCCGCCCTAAAAGCTAACAATAACCGCAAATTACAGAGGATCTAGGGCTTAAAGCTAGCATCAACCCCCCATATTAAAAACTATTTTTAAATTAAATTATAAATTATAATATATAATCTTGAAAGTAAGGTTTGCAACATAACCTTAACTAAGATAAACTAATTTCATACTAAACCTTTTCGACTGTTATCGCTATTAACCCGGTTGCTTAGTTCCTTTAACTATGGTTACTTAGTTCCTTTAACTATAGTTCCTGTCAGAATTATAGTGTTACCGCTTTGGAAACGGATTTCGATAGTTGCAGTAGATCCTAATAAAGCACTAGCATTACCGACATCGAAGGTAAACTTTACCGTTTTGGTTGTACCTGGTGGAGTCGGATCGATAACGCTATCACTCATATTAGCGGCGGTATAGACGCTTCCTCCGACTCTGAGTGTGACAGCTGCTGTAGAAACTATCTTATCTGGTGCGTTACCTGTGTTAGAGAAAAGCACCATTGCAGTAATTTCTTTATCAGAACTATTATAAATATTTAGGAGTGATGCCGATATTCTCGGTCCTCCTATGAGTCCTCCCCATAGCCCCATTAGCCATGCTGCTACTGCTAGCGATATAGCTATAGTTACAGCGATTATTATTAGTGTGGCTATTACCGGTGATATAGCTTCCCTTCTATTTTTCATATAATCACCTCCTATTTAATTGTTAATTTTTAGAGTATTTAAAGCTTACTGTTTAGTAATACCTCTACATCTGGTTTTGGAAAGACTTTATTAGGACCTCTGTACTGCTATATTTTTCCGGTGTCTATCTAGGTTTGGTTGTAGAGGTTAGAAGCTTCGATAACCTTAAAGCCTTCCTAGAATCTATAGGTGATGAGGTTACACGTCTTAAAGCTCTCCTAGGCGATTATATGCGTAGGGTGGAATCTGTTAAAGCTAGGACTGATAAGCATATGAAGATTCAAGGCGTAATATCTAAGGTGGCTAAGAGGAGGCTTCCAGAGGGTGAGGTTATCGATCTTAAGGGTTTAGAAGCTTTGATAAACCCTTCACCTAAACAGGAGCTAGATATACTTTTGGAAGCTATGCAGAGTGTTCAGGATCTTATAAACCAGCTTGAGAACGTTAGGAAAGCTGTATCCGTATTCCAGGAAGCTCAAGGCTTAGATATACCGGTCGAAGTGGTCTATAGGGATGGGGTGCCTAAAACGATAATAGTTAGGATGTAGGGTTAAACCTCTACCCTTCAACTTTCTACCCCAAGCTCTTTAAGCTCCTCCTCAGATAGCTCCTCAAGCTCCATCCTCCTACGTCTACGTAGATATAGCATTATAGCTAGGAGCGATCCAACAGGCGCTACGGCTAACAGCAGTATGTATGGTAGATACCTCCATAGGATAGTGATAGGTTCGGGTTGAAGCCTTACCAGTATCTGTTTAGATTCAGATAGATCCACGTATACGGTAGTGGACCTATATCCATCCATAGATACAGTCACGGTGTAGCCGCCTCGAACGATCTCCCTCCTGAATACACCATAGCTATCTGTGAGGGATGATAGGCTTATCGGACCTGAAAGAGTTATCCTAGCGTTCTCTAAAGGTTTATCCGTATCATCCACCACGGTTAATGTTAGCATGTAGGTTTCGAGTTGTAGGATAGCCTCGGCTGAAAGCTTCTCAGGTATCGTTAGATCTATCGAAGCTTTCTTCCAACCCTTCGATGCGAATTCAAGCTTATAAGATCCGTATGGGAGGATAACTCTACATACACCGCCTGTGAAGGATTCTTCTGAGTGTAGCTTACCGGCTCTATAGATCCTAGCCGATCCAGATATAGGTGTACCATCTGAGCCTTTAACATATACCGTTACATCGTATAGTATAGGTTCGAGGGCTACATCTATAGCGGTATCCTCGGCTAAGCGTATAGACGTGATCCTAGGATTGTAATGGTTTACTTGAACTTTCACGATGTAATCTCCGTATGGAGCCGTGAATACGGCTTCACCTCTAGCAGATGTATACGTGTATCCGTATGGTTTACCCATCCACCATAGTTCCACTCTAGCTTGACCTATAAGCCCATCGATCAACGAGTATACGGTTAAACCTAGCCTATAGGATTCAGGCTTCAAAGGCACGGTTAGGTTTACGCTGGAAATCAACCTAACCGTAGCGTTATAGGATCGATAGTGATCGGCGTAAACCCTAACGTTGTATGTATCTCTGGGTAGTATCAACGTAGAGTTTAGAGGTGTAAGGGTAGCAGATACGTTAAGCCCAAGCCTACCTTCGACTTCAACCCTGTAGCTCTCAGGCTTAACATCAAAGCTCCTCTCATCGTAGACGTTAAGCATTAGAGGATACATAGGCTGAGCTAAAATCCTAGAATCAACCTCTAGATCTAGATCCGACGTCAACTGTACATCTATCGACGCTTTACCTATATCCATATGATCTACGACTACGGCATAGGATCCTATAGGTAGGAGGAGCCTGTTAGGCGTAACCGCGTGTACCTCTACACCCATACCTGCCACCGTTAAGTTTGCTCCGGCTATAGATGCACCCATGGGATCTACTAGCGATACGTCTAGTATACGCCTCTTCGACCGAGCATCTGGTATTATAGCTAGACTGCCATCTGCGAATCCTACGGCTAACCTATAACCTAGCTTAGATAGATCGATAGAGGTAGCTGTAGATAGGCTTAGCGGGGATCTCCATAGTAGATCCCCAGATCCGTCGAGCATGTATACCCACCCATCAGATGTACCTACAGCGATCGAGAGCGGTATAGATTCTAGAGCGATACAGGATGGTGTATAGCCTAAGCTTACACTCCAAACGTAATCTACGCTTTGAATAGATCTACCGAATAGGTATAGCTGATAATCCTCCGATGCTACCGCGATATATCTACCGCTAGAATCGATCTTTAGGGCTACACATCTCCCACCGAGGCTATAGCTCCAGGAAGATCTAACCGTATATAATCCGCCAAGCTTATAGTCGGTAAGCTCGTATAGGCGTAGGAGGTATCTAGCTTTAGGATTAGGATTAGCCGGGTTACTACCGGCAGCTACGATAAGCTTAGATGAACCTGTATCGTATAGTCTTAGCGAGTTCAGAGTATATCCACGCATATCATCCAAGACTACCTGGAATAGATTCTCTATAGCTATACCTGTGAAACGGTAGAATCTGAGTAGGGGTGCTTCGTATGTTGACGGTACCCCGGTCCTATTATCGGTTATCCTAGCGTATATAGCTACGGCAGCTTCACCTGTCAACCCCTGACTGGATATGCATGGGTATAGCTCTACGAATACAGATGGATCAAACCTGGCTATGGATAGCTTATAGTCTTTAGCTGTATAGTTGTATCCTAGGATCCATTCTTCATTTCTACCTTTAGGCTCTCCTATAGCGTAGGAGTATAGCCATCCAAGCTCATCTAGGATCGATACGATCGATCTATCGTAAAGGTATAGGAGGCTTCTAGCCGGTGCTCTACTGCATCTATGCCTATAGTCTACTAGGCTTCCGTTATAGCTGTAGACCGTTAGCTCCATAGCCTTGGATACAGCTACTATCCATTCTAGGTTTAAGCTACCTTGCATATGGGATACGCTAGACCTCATACGGGTCTTCCACAGTATACGTCCATCAAATCCTACGAGGTATATGTAGCCGGTATCCGATGCTACAGCCATATAGGATCCATCGTAGGCTATATCTATGGATGTTATCGAGCCATCAACATAGGTATACGTAGATCCGGGCACTATGATGTGGGCTGTATATTCAGCCCTAGATCCCGGTGTATACATCGACGCTAAGGTTAACGCTAGCATTATAGATGCAAGTATATCTATATACATCTTTACAGATCTATCTTTCAAACCTGGAATACACCACGTTATACTTGCTATAGAAAAACCTTAAATACTTTTCTATTTCTAAAAGTTATTTAATTTCGGAGTGGGTTAGGAGTAGATAGTATGGCTGAGAGAAGCGTCGAGAAAGCTAAAGCTTCTACAGAGGCAGGATTGATAGCCGTAAGCCCTAGGATAGTACCTAAGGGTTTCAGAGTTATCGAAAGCTATAGTATAAGGGAGCCTTTCGTACGTGTAGCTATAGCTCGTAACGATGAGACAGGAGAGATACTCTACCTCGTAGACGAGGTTAAGCTTACACGTAGGGAGAGAGCGATATATCAACGTATAATCGAAACGCTTGAATGGGAGCTTAAACCTATGGAGGAAGCTGAGAATCCATACGAATACTTTAGGAAGACAGCGGTTAAAACCGTATACAAGTATAGGATGAGGCTCGGCGGTATACCCGGTGTATCTTGGGCTAAGATACTATACTACGCTGAGAGGGATATCCTAGGCTATGGACCTATAGACGCTTTGATGAGGGATCCGAATCTAGAGGATATAAGCTGCGATGGCTACGGTAAACCTATCTACGTATGGCATAGACACCATGAATCTATACCGACTAACGTTATGTTCGAGAAGGAGGAGGAGCTTAACGAGTTCATATTGAAGCTTGCACATAAAGCTGGTAAGCATGTATCGACGGCATGGCCTATACTCGACGCTATGCTACCAGGTATGCATAGGGTTGCGGCTACGTTCAGTAAGGAGATATCGACGGGGGGATCCACCTTCACTATAAGGAAGTTTAGGGAGGATCCTATATCTATAGTGGATCTGATAAACTTCGGTACGATAGATCCTGAGACTGCAGCCTTCCTATGGATGGCTATGGAGTATAAGATGCCGGCTCTCATAATAGGTGTTACTGGTAGCGGTAAGACAACTCTATTGAACGCTTTAACATGTCTATTCAGACCTACACTTAAGATCGTTACTATAGAGGATATACCTGAGCTTAGGCTACCGTTAGAGAATTGGGTTCAGCTCGTAGCTAGACCTAGCTATAGCCTTGGACCCGAGAAGATTGGGGAGATATCGTTATTCGATCTCGTTAAAGTCTCTCTAAGGTATAGGCCTGATGTGATTATAGTAGGTGAGGTTAGAGGTGAGGAGGCATACGTATTGTTCCAGGCTTTAGCTACCGGTCATGGAGGACTTACGAGTATACACGCAGAGGATGTGGATGCAACGGTTAAACGTCTAACCTCACCGCCTATGAATATACCTGAAGGCTATATACCCTTGATGAAGCTCGGTATGATAATAAGGAGGGTTAGATTATTCTCAGACGAGCATCCTGCAGGCAGGATTACCCGTAGGGTTGCAGGTGTCTACGAGGTGAAGCAGGTTGGAAGCTATAACCGTATATCTCTATGGGATCCTTATAGGGATAGATTCGAGAGGAACCTGAAGGATAGCCTCATACTGACCGAGATATCTGAAACCGTAGGTAGGAGCTACGATCAGCTTCTAGAGGAGGTTTCGAGGCGTAGCATGGTGTTAAGGTGGATGGCTTCTAAAGGTATAAGGAGCTATAGGGATGTAGCTTCTATCGTCCATCTATACTATGCTGATCCGTGGAGGATGTATAGACGTGCGGTTGAGGAGACGTAAGCAAACCGTAGCTGAGGAGGCTCTACCTAGGCTGGAGGAGCCTCTAACCTTCATGGATAAACTCGATATATTCGCATACTCTCTCTTCGGAGGATTATCCTTAAGGGTTGCTAGGAGCTTCGAGTTCGATAAGTATCTAGCTAGAGCTGGTATAGATGTAAGCCCTACGCTATACTCTGCTAGGGTTCTACTCTTCACGCTTATATCGGCTTACGCAGCCTATATGGTTATAGCTTCGACTATACTCTTCACCGAAAGTATAGTCGTTAAGATCCTAGTACTGATACTAGCTTCTATGATACCTGTCGTAACCTTCGCAGCCTTCATGATATATCCGTCTCTTAAAGCTTCTAGTAGAAGTAAGGATATAGAGCATGAGCTACCGTTCCTAGCAGCCTATGTATCGACTATGATTAGGGGAGGGCTGAGTATAGGTGAAGCTTTAGAGAGGCTATCTAGGATAAGGGATCTACCAGGAGCTTCGACGGAGGCTAAACGTATACTTAGGGGTATAAAGGTTTTCGGTAAGGATCCTATATCCGCTTTGGAGGATAGCGTTAAAGAGCATCCGAATAAGTACTATAGGGATTTCATCCTAGGATATACTTCTACAGTTAGGAGAGGGGGGGATGTAATCCACTACCTATACAGTAAGACTGAGGGGTTATTCGAAGCTCATGCCGCTACGATTAGGAGGATAGCGGATAGGGTTGCTCTAGCGGCTGAGGTATACGTTATACTCGTAGTAATGGTAGGCCTCGGATTCTACATATTCTTCGCCGTATCCACCATGATGCCTGGCCAAGCGGGAAGCCCATACTCCTCGGTAGTATCGCTGATACTATTCGCATACCTACTTATGCCCCTCCTATCGCTTTTGACGCTTCTAATAGTAGATGCTACTATGCCTAAGATGGTTATACCGATAAGCGAGCCTAACACGACGTTTATCCTAAGCATACCTTTAGGTGTAGGTGTAGGTTTAGCTATACTATACTTTACGGGTGGCTGGAGCTTTCTGCAGAGTGGAGCGATAACAAGGTATACCGTAGTATCGACTATATTCGCTATATCTATAGGTCTTATAGCTCTATCTACGCCTCCTGCACTACATTACTCGCTTCTAGCTAAGGGTAGTAGGGGGTTCGAGGATGATGTAGCTAGCTTCCTAAGAGATCTGGTAGAGGTTAGGAAGACAGGTATATCGCCTGAGAGGTGCATAATGTATACGTCTAGGAGGAGCTACGGTAGGTTCACACCTCTATTAAGGGATATGGCTAAACTACTATCGTGGGGTATACCTGTACGTAGAGCTATAGAGAGGATGATAGCTAGGAGTAGGAACTGGTTCGTCAGGGTTCTCTTGACATTCCTAGCTGAAGCTATAGATGTAGGCGGTGGGAGCGTAGAGATACTGGAAGCTTTAGCTAGGTTCGCGTTCTCGCTAGCGGAGTATGAGAAAGAGCTTAGAGCTAGGATAAAGCCGTATGTTATGATGCCATACTTCGGAGCTTTGATGACCGTAGTTTCGACGATACTCATAGTATACTTTACAAACCAGACTATGGCTATACTACCTACCAAACCTCCGATAACCTTAGAGGAGTCTGTATTCTACTTCGCTACATCGATGGTGATAAATGCATGGCTCATAGGGCTTGTAGCAGGTAAGATAAGTAGTCAGCAGACTATGGCTGGATTAACGCATTCAACTATACTGGTCTTCGCAGTATTCGCTACGCTAGCTATAATGAACGTTATGCTATTCCAATTCTAGATTAACAAACAGAGCTACTGATAGAAACGGTCGGGTGAAGCTTAGCAGATACAGACTTAGATATGAACAAGAGGATCGGTAGACTCTATGTCTATCCTCACGATAGATACATCCATGTAATGGACGTGGAACGTAGAATCTAGGTTTAATCATTCTACGACGGGAGGTAACGAGGATCTCACTATTCAACCATACCCCTAGTAGAAGGGGTGGGACGGATACCGGAGTCTTTGAAGAGGGATCTTCGAGCCCCCCTCGATAAAGATATCTAGTTACGTTACGCTGTATCAGGATATCTAGATTCTAGACTACGGTGAGATCCGCCATGAATATCTTATTCCTAGCATCATCTAGAACGGTTACTATGATCCTATCGCCTATCCTTATATCTGGTGTTCCTTCATCCCTTCTAACCTCTACTACTAGTACCCTACCTGATGGTAGATCTACGTAGCCTCCCCCCGCTAGTATATCGTCGTCGTCTTTAGAATCCCAATCCGATCCGCCGACCTTTACGTTAATATCGCCTATCCTAACCGTGGTAGCACCTATATTCCTTACGGTTACACCTATCGCATCCCTATCGATATAGATAGCCTTCTCTACGATGATCTGGGATGGCTTCTGACTCACCATCTCAGATACCCAGGTCCATACTATCACTGAAGCTACTATCGTTATGACTATGAGTAGAAGCGTCGCTACTACAGGGCTTACAGCCCTCCCACCGGTATCTGGATCGTCACCGAGCAAATCGTAATTAAATATAAATCGATTGCCTATAAATAGTTTCTCAGTATTCGAAACATCTAGAGATGTAGTAAAGCTAAGTTTAAAGAGCTGTTATGTAGAAAGAATACTGTTAGCATGTTTAGGCTTGCTGTATCAGAGGTTGTCGGATCCCTTCTGATGGTCGTTATGGTGGCAGCTCTAGCTTCGATGGTACTGGTAGCTGTGAATCAATGGGTTTATACGCAGAGAGGATCGACCCTCAAGATGATGAGGGAGGCGTTCATAGTCGAGGATGTATGGTTCAGACGTATCGACGATAGGAGGATTATAACCGTCACCATATATAACTATGGCAGTGTAGGTTTAACCGTTAGCCGTATATACGTTAACGGTACCCTAGCTTTAAGCGGAGGATGCAGCGTAGAACCTGGTAGTCATCTATCGATAGATGTAAGCTACGATTGGGTTGAAGATGCAAGGTATAGCATCACGGTATATACGGAGAGTGGGAGGGTTGTACGTATCGAAGAGAAATCTCCGAGGATCTAGGTGTGAAGCTGAACCTATAGGTTTAGCTATAGCAGCGGTAGCTATAGTATTGATAGCCTACGTATACTGGAGTATCTTCGGAGGATTCTATGAGTCGGCTATCCTCAGCTTAAGGTCGATAGAGGAATCTCTAGAGATAAGATACGTATACTATCTGGATGAGGAGGTTTACGTAGGAGGATCCAGAGGTATAATCGTAGATGGAGATCTAACCTACAGACTAGATCTAGGAGCTGGAGGCATCCATGCATTAGAGCTCGATCTTGTAGCTAGGTCGCTATCGGGATATACGAAGGCTAAGCTCTATATCCGCGATCATAGGAGTAGTCGGTGGGAACGTTTATCTGAGTTTATAGTCGATCCGTACGTCAAGCTCTATGGACCGTTCAGATTCCACCATGCTTCAGACTACCTATACGATGGATCCATCTACATAAGGTTTGAGGTTGTAGGTGGATCGATATACTTAGATCGGATATACGCTCTAGGCTATCTTAGAAGATCCAGTATCGTTAGGATAGGATTGTATGGCGCATCTCAGTATAAACCTACGATAGTATCTAGAGTATGGCTGTACGATCCGTATAGAGTCGTATCATCGGATAATAGATGTATCGTACCTTATGGATCTATAGTAGATCTAGATGTTGATGCTGAATCCCCATACGTATATATGGTTAAGATAGTTACAGAGGATGGAAGGATGTACTCTGCGTACCTATGGAGGGGGTTGGATGGCTTATAGGCTTCTATCTAATCGTAGAAGCGAATCCACCGTTATCGGTGTAGTATTCCTGCTTATAGCATCTACGATACTAGCTGCGTATATGGTTGAATTCTACGATGTCTAT
>JANXEK010000006.1 GCA_025058595.1 Candidatus Bathyarchaeota archaeon | reverse complement strand
ATTGGAAGAACGACTTAAAGAGTTATGGGTGAGATTCATGGTAGGTGAATATGATCATAACTATTATATGAAGCAGAGGATGGAAGTTGAAAGAAAGCTTATGGAGACGCAGGGAAGGATAAATCAGTTGAAGACGAAGATTGAAGAAACTGATATAAAAATTATAGAACTTAGCAATATAGTAGGAAACTGGTGAATATATATGAAGCAAAATCATATTTCGCTACTAACTATCATAATTTTAACATCAACATTTTTAGCACCCTTCTTCGCTGAGTATTATTATCCATATACCGCGATTAACTCGCCTCCCCCACCGATAGATATAAAAGAGGCATATACAGGGTATAAATCGAGAGAGATCACTATAAATAATACTTTGCCGATAGATCTAAGTTACGAGCCTATTTTTATAGATGTAGAATTCTCTTATGGTGAAGCTATAAATGGGAGTATATCTTTAAAAGATAGTGAAGGTTTACCTATACCATTTCAAATTTTAAACGAAGAATTTTACAATGGAACATCGTACTATAAAATGTTACATCTAGCATTTCTAGCTAGTGTAACTAAGAATAGTGCAGAAAAGTTTATACTCGAATATTCTGCCACGAAGAAAGATACATATATACATGATTTCAAATCTGATTTAATATTTAAAGCGGAAAAGTTAAGTATTAATGTAGAGAATAATTTCTACGATGTTAAGATACAGAAGAATTCTACGCGAGGTATACAGTGGTTATCCATGAAAGAATTGAAGAACAATATTATAGATCCTGTAGTGGGCTTCCCCGGGATCTATCTATACTCAGAGAAGGTAGGGGTGATGACAAACGATAGATTCATTAACCCAAATTTATGGGTTACGTTAAACGGTACGCTGGTGAGCGAAGTGCGATATAATGGCACATACGATTCTACGCTAATAGATGGATCTCTCAAATTCTTTGCATATAATCCTACGATCGTATATGAGGGTATGCTATATACTGATGCTTTTTCTAAATTCAAATTTGTATATCCATTGTACTTTGCAATACCTAGAGGTATATTTACAAAACTGTATCTATATAATTCAAGTTTAGAAATAGATTTAACTTCAATAAAAGGTAGAGTTTCATATAAATTTTCGAATCTAATATATTTACATAACAATGAATATGGATTTCTAATATATTTTCAACCTATAAATTTTGGTATATCTAGATTGATAATACAATCAGAAGCTGTAGATTATATGATATTAGCTTTCCAAGCAAATAGTACGACGCTACCCAGTTTAGGATATATAAAGTATAAGTCGATATTCAGATTAGTATACGATAAACTTGATAAAAAATATTTAGATTATCTCCTGCCACTTTTCATACAAGGATTAAAAATTAGTGTGGAGAAACCTTTTGCTAAAATAGAAGCTGAAACTCCATTATCAGTTATCATCGATACTATTATAGATTTAAAAGTTACAGCGATATGTTATGAAAGAATACGTAATTTATGGTTAAGTGCTACATGTTATCGTTTAGAAGATGATTTAAAACTATATTCAAATTTAACTGTAACTTATATAGGAGAATTAAGAAAAGGTGATATAAAAAAGTATTCTTGGGATCTTAAATTTGATAAAGAAGGGATCTATCTCGTAGCTGTATTATTATATAATCAAGTTAACGTATCATATGCATTTATACAATTAAATATAACTCTACCGTCAATTATGCCATATATAGATCTAAAAATTCAACTTCTAGATTTAGACGGAGAAAATAAGATAAATAACAGTTTAAATATGATTTCGATAAAGCTTGAAGGATTAACTTCTAAATATATATATATTTCCTCGGTTAATAGTTCAGGTTTTACGAAGATTCAAGTATATCCGGATATATACAAATTAATCGTATTACTTGAAAGTGCAAAGATAGGCGAAAGTACTATATCGGTATATAAATCTACATCTATCGATATTAGATGCTTTCTATATGATTTTAAGATAAAAGTATTAGGCTGGGGTGAGGTCCCGTTATCAGATTGTAGAGTAGTTTTAAATCTGTTAGGGAATTTCTCTAAACCGATAATATATAAGAATGTGACGAATACATTAGGTATCGCTACCTTTAAAGATATATTTAACGGTACATATAGAATAGATGTTATCAGTAAAACTGAGTCGAAATTAGCATCATTTCAAATAAATATTACTAGAGATGATATGACATATAATTTATTAATTGAGAGAGTAGTAGAAGAAGAGAATTATATAAAAATTCATATAAATAATACTTTGCCGATAGATTATTATAAAGAATATGTAGAAATAGAAGCTTCATTCTCTTTTGGTATCGCAGTAAATGGAAGTCTAAGGTTGATAGACGATAATATGGTCGTAATACCTTTCCAAATAATTGAAGCAGAATACTACCTTGATACGAGTTATTATAGAAGAGTGAAGATGATATTCCCTATAGATATAGGTAGATATGAAAATAAGACTTTCAAATTGTACTACTCGCTATCTAAACCTACGGAACCATACAGTATAACTACTGATCTTAAGACAACGAAAATTATTAATAATAAGACATATATAATTGTAGAGAATAGCTTCTATAAGGCATATATCGATGCGAATTCGACCATAGGTATATATAGGCTGATTAGCAGTACCGAAGGGATTGACCTAATAGATCCTTCGTGGGGATTTCCTAATCTGAGGTTTGTACTTGCTAATGGATCGACTATAGATTCGATAAATCTGAGGAAAGTATATGATTGGGAGCTGATCGAGGGGCCGCTTATGGTAGAAGTTAGGTATAAGACTGTATATGGTAGACTAGAGTTGAATGTATCGATAAGGTTCTATGCATATACTCCACACATAGATTCGGAAGTTTATGTGAAGTGTATGGAAGCAGGTACGATGATGCCTATCCATATCCTCCTACCGAAAAATTTATTCCAAAAATGTTATGTATATAACACGACAGAGGAATTAAATATAGCGAGAGCAGGCTTAGGTATATCTATCCCTCCATCAGATTTGGTATATCTGTCATCGCAAAAACTTAGAGGGGGACTTATAATCTACTTAAAACCTAGCACTTTTATTTCACGTATAATCGTTAAATCGGATATACCTAGCTACGATCTGATAGCATTTCAGAGGACACCTATATCTACTCCTCTGCTCGATAAGTATATTTGCAGACTTCAAGTATCTGATACATATATCACCAGAACAGATCTCACGACGTATTTAATGCGTATGAAGTACAACCCTGTAGTGAGCGTAGAGAATCCGCCGATCCTAATATCGATTAAATCACCGGTGTTAGTGGAGGTGGATGAGGAATTTAGATTCGAGGTAGGATTACTACCCTTGTCGAATTTACATAATGTAACGATCTCCCTAGAATCTCATACGGTGTATATGGAGAGTTTAGAGGGGACTACGAGGACCCTATATAATCTTGCATACGGATCATCCTACAATTTAGCATGGCGTTTAAAGTTCACTAGGGAAGGAAACTATCTACTGATGGTCTATGTAAATTCATCTATAGGTAGTAGCTATGCATACTTCCCGATAACCATAAGGCTGCCATATCTACTACCCTTCGTAGATGTTACATTCAGAGCGGTTGACTACGACGGAAAATCTACTATACCTACCCGATACCCTGTATCTCTAACTATCGAATCCAGGGAGTATAAGAGAGAGGTATACGCCTTAACATTAAATGAAACTGGATATGGTAAGATTAAGCTAAACCCAGGATTTTATAGCGTTAAGGCTCTAACATACTCTAAGCTTATAGGCTATTGGGAGGGGTTGATAGAGAGCAGCAGGATAGTACCGATATATACATGGGCATACGATTTAGAGATTGAAGTAGCCGACCCAGTAGGTAAACCCTTACCTAACCTACTGGTAGTATTAGTATCTCACGATAATCAACAGATAACGTATGCTAACACAACCGGAGTGGATGGACGGGCAAGAATAGGAAACGTATTTAACGGTACGTATACAGTGTACGTCGTAGGAGGATTAGGGGAGATGCTCCTCAAACAATGTATAGATGTACAGAGATCTGGGGAAATTTTCAGATTATCTTTAGTAACTCTCAATGTAAAGGTTAGGGTATTAGATCTAGATAACGATCCATTATATAATGCAACGGTATACATTATAGAATCTGAGAAGGGTGTAATGCGTATTGGATATACTGATACCTATGGATGTACAACCTTTTACTATATACCCTCTGGAGTATATTCAGTAAGAGTGGAGTACCTCGGTGAACTCGTATATTCGCAAGATTCTTTAGAGATAACACAAAGTACCGGAGAGGTTAAAACGGTAGCGAAAGTAGCATCCCTAACCGTTATACCCTTAGATGTATGGTTAAATCCGTTAAGAGATAGTATAGTGGAGGTTACTCATATAAGGATAGTGACGACGCCGTTATATAGGTTCGAGGAAAAGGTATTCACGTTGAGGTTCGAGCAGGAAGATGCCAAGGCTGTAAACATCAAGCTTCCGTTAAACCGTATGTATGAAGTGCATGTATTAAGCGGACTCTACGAGTATAAGGATAGGATAGAGCTTATAGATACGATGAGCCTCTCCGCTAGATGCGGATTTATATCAAACGTATACGGGTATATAAGTGTATTCATGGGTGTATGGATCGTTTTAGGATTTATATGGAGACATAGAACTAGAGAAGTTTCGGTAGAATACTCTAAATTGAAGAGTATGCTTAACAAGCTTGAGAAGCTTTACGCGAACGGAGAGATAGAAGAGAAAATATATAGGAAGTTGAAGGCAGAGTATACCGAGAAGCTTAGAAGGCTTGCTAAGGAGGGGTAGATCATGCCGCGGAATAGGATCGTTCTATTCATCTTGGTAGTATTCATTATCCAGCTTCTACTTAGTATAAATTCTATCGTTTACGCTTCCGATGGCAGGAAGAATTTGGAGTACGTAGTTAGAGTATTCGCCGTTAACGCTATAGAAGGGTCACCTATACCATATCTACGTTTAAAAATAGAGTTTTCGACCCTAACGGTAGATGACTTAACTAATGGATCTGGATATATGGAGTATAGGTTAACCGTGAATAGATCGATCGCTCCTCCATCGCTGAGAAGTCTGATCGTATATGGAGATTACATAGTCACAAGTATCCAGAAATTCAGGATAGAGAACATTCGGCATACGGCTATCAGAACTGGTGGTGAGACTAGATATACGGGATTAAGTGTCGATCCTGAAATATTATCGGAGTATAATAATAGGACGGTTTACAGGTTCATATTGACTTTAGCTAAAGCTAAGCTTGTGAATGTAAGTTGTGCAGACCCTTTTTCAAACTATAATAATCCTGTGAAGCTGGATCTTATAGTAGAGCCGAGCGCTATACCTGTAAACGTATCGGCGGGTTATCCGGCATACGAGAATGTATATTTTGTACCATTAGATTATCCTGTAAGGTTAACTATCTTAAGGATGATGGGGAGAGTTACCTATAGAGGGTATACGACGACCGTAAAGGTAGGAGAAGATGATAGCCTAGTAAATTGGATGAAGATCTATACTTTTGATAACCTTAACGATTGGATAACTAGAACCCTCGATAAGGTAGAGTGGTATTCTAAGATAGGTTTAGATCTATATGATGAGGGGAGAGAGGCTGAATCCATAAGATCATACCTAGCGTATCTAGATACACTATTCGATAAGAGACTGTATCGCGAAGCGATGTTTACGGTAAGCATTCTACAGAGTAAACTCTTAGACTTAAACGGAAAACTTAGTAATCAGGATAGGATTGTAGTTCTAGGAGTATTCCTAGCTTTAGCGTTTTCATACGGATTCTCGACTTTGATACTAAATCTAACAGTTAAAAGGGAGAGGATAAGATTCCCGTTTCATATCGCTTTATTCTTCATATTCGCCGGTATCTTCTTCTATACGCTACCTGAGCTTAGAGCAGGGTTTATAATGTTTACATCTACGCTCCTAGGTGTAAAGATATCGTATATAGAGCCTATATCTTCCGCTATAGCATGTTTCTCAGCTGGAACCATAGCATTCATATTCTTCTACCTATCAGCTTTAATCGCATCATCTAGAGTAGAACTGCCCATAAACCTAGCGATAAGGAATCTTCAGAGTAGGATCAAACGTACATTATTAGTGGTTCTGAGTATAGCCATCGTAGTAGGAGCATGCGTATCTTTCATTCGAGTTATAGGTGTGCATGGTGTTATGGAGACCGGAAGAGAGCTATTCGAAGCTACACCCTACAATAGATTTATAGCTTTATATACGGATATATATGAGAAGCGGTTTATAACCCAAGATATAATAGTTTGGCTGAATACGCAGAAGTGGATCGCAAACATATCCTACTGTATGGCTACTATCGATTTCTCGTTCGAAAGAGCTGCAAGCGCAGAAGCTGAAATCATCTATAGAGATACGAGCTGGAGTATGATGAAAGTGTATAGTATATATCCAGAGGTATTCGCGAAGCTATATAAGCTAGATACCTACGTACTAGGCGGATATCTAGTATCTAACGAGACGGCTGCACTTATACCTTCAACCCTCGGTATACCTATAGGAGAGATTGTACAGGTTAATCTAATCCTATGGACTGAAGGGGGCGATATACACATACCGGTAGGTAGGGTGAAAGTTAAAGGCTTATTCAACCCAGGAGCTCTATCCGAAGTTAAAAGACCTGACGGAAGACCTATGTTCGAAAACCCAGATCATGTCGTTATAGTTACGGTGAATAGTCTACCGATGACGGTAGCAGGTATAAATGTTTTCGATATACCCTGGCTCTTCATAATACCTACAGATGAAGGTATAGATTTGGCTAGTAAGGCGGAGGAAATCGTCCACCTTTTCGGTTGCGATGTACGCGTACCCGTAGATGGATATCTAGTATCGTATGAGGAAGTCCATATGTATAGGGTTATAGGTCTAAGTGGCGTCGTAGTACCTATAGCCATAATATGTATGATGGTGTATCTCACTATGTATTCGACTATATACGAGAGGAGTAGGGATCTTAGAGTTTTAGCGGTACTAGGAGGTACTCCCAGATCTATAACGAATATGCTCTTAACCGAGGGGCTGATACTCGGTTTATTCTCTAGCTTCATAGGATACTTCGGGACATACCTATTGTACCTACTGTTGGATAGGATATCGATGCTAGTTCCATCTATATGGGGGGTGATAAGCTTAGAGTCTATACCATGGGGGACTCATACGATCTTACTATCGCTACTCATAGGTACGGTGATACCTCTACTATCAGTCTATATCTCGACTAAGAGAGCTAAAACATTAGCTCTCGTAAGCAGAGAGTCTAGGAGGAGCGTAGAGAGGGATCTTAGGATAATCGGTGAGAGGGGGGAGTTCCCGCTACCGATAAGAACTACGATGTTTGAGGGGGATCTCCTCTACGCATACTTTGACGAGCTATTCTCAACTAGGCTTAAATCTACGAAAGCCTCGGGGCAGCTCTTCCAGGATGGAACATTCGAATTTAGATTCCCTATACTATCTGAGAATCAGCTTGTGATAGACTGTAGGCTTATAGGCGTTAGGAGGGATGAGACTATATATCCGATAGTAGAGTTTTCAGCAGAATTCAGAGGATCTAAAGCTCTCCATGAATTTCTATATAGGCTTGAGAAGCTCAGCTTAGGCTATACGGTGTGGAAGGAATCTAAGTTGAAGATAAAAATAGTGAGGACAGCCCCTACAAAGAAGGAGAAAACACCGGAAGACATATTAGCGGAGGTTAAACTTATACAAGATGAAATTAAACTTGTAAAAAGTAAATTGGAGAAATTAGAGTCTATGAGACCTAAAGTTTCATCCGCGATATACGAAGAGTATCATGGAAAATATACCACGCAGATAGAGGAGCTTATGCGTAAGCTTAGACCTTTAGCTTTAGAGCTTGAACCATACTACGATATACTTTTAGATGAAGTTAAACGTATAAGCTTGGAGTTAGAGAAGCTTGATGTCGCAAGGAAGTTAGGGGAACTTAGCGAAGAAGAGTATATCGAAAAAGCTTCACCTTTAGAAGAACAATTGAAGAGCATCAACGTTAAAATAATGGAACTCGATAATCTATTTAAAGAATTAAGGTTACCGAGAGGTATGAGAACGTTAACTGGCAAACGTAGCGGGGAGACATAAAAAGTTTATAACTGGAAATCTAGATGTTACGCTATACCGCTACGCTATGATCTACCGAATTCTGAAAGTGTAGATTTAAAGATCGAGATTAAACCTCTCTGATCGCTCATCAACGCTATGAATCTAAACCCTTCCTCCGCATACATCTTAGCCTGCTCTATACTGAATGTATGGATACCCGGCGTTACGCCATACTTCTCGCATACCTTTAGTACCTTATCCAGAGCTTCTCTAAACTTCGGATGATCGAACATCGTAGGTATACCTAGGTTAACCGATAGATCCATAGGGCCTACGTAAGCTACATCTATGCCTTCAACCGAGAGTATACCTTCCAGGTTCTCTATAGCTTTAGCAGTTTCGATCTGCACTATCAATACGAGTTCCTCATCTTCGAACTTCCTATAGTAGTCTAGGAAGGGCCTCTTCCCATACATTATACATCTTCTAGGACCCACTCCTCTAACCCCTCTAGGAGGATAACTTACATACCTTATAGCGGCTTCAGCTTCCTCACGTGAATTAACCCATGGAATGAGTACGCCTTCAGCTCCTACATCTAAAACCCTCTTTATGACGACCATATCGTTCCATGGCACTCTTACTATAGGCGTTATCTCGGTACCCTTCAAAGGCATCATGAGAACCTCTAGATCACTTATATCTAGCGGAGAATGCTCCATATCGAATACGAACCAATCGAACGGTAGAACCGAAAGTATATCTACTACATCTGGATGGTTTATAGTTATCCATGTACCTAGAGCGAGTCTGCCATCCTTTAGCTTCTTCTTTAATTCGCCCATAACCAAAACCACGATAGGTAGATAACCTCATAGATATAGTAGATAAGTTTTCCGGTAGCAACAGTATGTAGCTTTCCGTAACAATAAATATGCGATGATATATAATTCGATGACTTGCTCTTCCTATATATGCTATGGTTGAAGTAAATAGGGGTTAGCTAACCCTACGAGCTGGGATTCAGACTATCATATCATGGTGAGAGCCGATATTCGCGTCCACTTCAGCTTAAGAACCTCTATATACTGTTTAATCCTAGTATTTTTCATCGGAGGAATATACATGGTATTAACAGAACATGAATCTAAACTATTATTAACTCTACTATCTTCGGGTAAACCTCAGATGATAACTCAACTGATTAAGAAAGGTTTGATGAGCCCCTCGACACTCTATAGAGCGGTCGAAGGATTGCTAAATAAAGGTCTTATAGCTGAGGATAAGAGCAGGGGTGTAAGGGTTATAAGACTTACGGAGAAAGGTGGACGTATAGCTAAGCTTTTAGAGGAGATAGAGAGAATAATCCATGAATGAGGTTACGTCTATCCTATAGCATACCATCGATTTATATGAGTATGAAGTATCTCTATGGATAGAGGATAGGATTCACATAGGTCTGTAAACGATGTTCGATTAAAGCTTAATACCTATGTGAAGTTGAGATTAGACGTGGGAGCTGCGGGTGATGGAGCTAGATGTGTTTAGCGATACCCGGTCTACTTATCGAAGTAGATGGAGTTACCGGTAAGGTGGATTTCGGGGATGGTACTATCAGAAAGGTTAACCTTGCTCTACTCGAGGAGGTGAAGCCTGGAGATTACGTTCTTGTGCATGCAGGTTATGCTATTCAGATCGTACCGGAAGATTATGCTCGCAAAACCTTAGAGTTATGGAAGAAGATACTATCTATGGAGGAAGATCTAGGTTCGAATGCGGAGGGGATGGGTTGAGTAGGATTGTTGTAGGAGAGGATGAAGGGGAGGTGCTCGATATAGAGTTAGAGGAGAGTATAGTAAAGCGCAATATGATGTTAGCCGATGAGAATCGTAGGATTCTAGATGATAATAGGGTTAGAGCTATAGATGTTATGGGCGCTACAGGATCCGGAAAAACTACGTTGATACTACAGGTTTGTAGGAGACTTAAAGCTAAGTATCGTATAGCTGTAATAAAGGGGGATTTAACTTCTAGTATAGATTCAGATATAATTCTTAAGGAGGGTATATTATCTATACAGGTTAATACTGGTAGGGAGTGCCATCTCGATGCAAGCCAGATAAGGAGAGCGTTAGAGAAGCTTGATCTATCTAATCTAGATCTTATATTCATAGAGAATGTAGGCAACCTTATATGCCCGGCTGAGTTTCCGTTAGGAAGCCATAAACGTATAGTTGTGGTGAGCGTAACGGAGGGGCCATATACAGTCGTTAAACATCCATTCATGTTTATGGATGCAGATATAGTAGTCATAAATAAGATGGATTTAGCTGAAGCTATGAAGGTAGATCCAGATAAACTCCTACAAGATGTAAGGAGTATAAATCCTAAAGCTTACGTCGTTAAAGCTAGATGTAGAGATGGGGTTGGTGTAGATGAAGTTATACATGCACTAGGTTTATAGAATAGTTCATCTCGGTAGTGGTAGATATATGCATGAATTCTCGATAGCATCACAGATAATAGATATAGTTTTATCAGAAGCTAAGCGAAGATATGCTAAGAAGATATTGGAGATTAGGATAAGAATAGGTAGGTTTTCGTTCGTAAACCCGGATCAGCTTAGGTTTTCTCTAGAAGCTATAGCCAGTATGGAACCTCTCTTAGACGGTGTAGCATTTACGATATCTGAGGAGGAGGCTGAGGCTGAATGTATGGAATGCAGTTATCGATGGATAATTGAATGCGAAGATAACCCATTATACCATTACTCTCCGCCGATCGTTCGATGCCCTCGATGTAATGGTGTGTCGAAGTTTATTAAGGGTAGAGATTGTATAATCGAAGGTGTACGTATCGAGGTTTAGCTATGTTTAGGTTTAGGGATCGATCGACAGCTTCCAAGGTGCTCGAGAGGATTAGGGATCTTAACGTTGAAGCTAGGTTTATGAATGTGTGTGGTACACACCAGGATACTATAGTAAGGTATAGTTTGGATGCTTTATTGGAGCCTTATGGTATAGAGCTTATAGCAGGCCCAGGATGCCCAATATGCGTTACCACCGCTAGAGAGTATATGGAGGCTATGGTGTTAGCTATGAAAGGGAAGATCATAGCTACGTATGGCGATGCAGCTAAGGTGAGGGTCAGAGGGAGAAGTCTACTTTCACTCAGAGGAGAGGGGGCTGATGTACGGATAGTTTATAGTATCGATGATGCCGTCGATATCGCTGTGAAGAACCCAGATAGAGATGTAGTTTTTCTAGCGGTCGGGTTTGAAACTACGGCTCCAGCTACAGCCTACACGATACTATCCGATCCACCTAAGAACTTCTACGTCTTAAGTTGTCATAGACGTATACCGCCGGCTATAGAAGCTTTATTATCCCTAGGCGAGACGAGGATCGATGGATTCATAGATCCTGGACATGTGAGCACGATCATAGGAATCGAGCCGTATGAGAGGATAGTATCTAAGTTTCCGATACCGCATGTAATATCCGGTTTCGAGCCCCTCGATGTACTGATGTCGGTCTATATGCTTGCTAGACAGATTAAGAGAGGTGAAGCTAAGGTTGAGAATGAGTATAGTAGAGCTGTAAGGAGGGGGGGCAATCCTAAAGCTTTGAAGCTTATCGAGGAGGCTTTCGAGACTATCGATCTTGAATGGAGGGGGCTTTCTAAAATAAAGAATTCAGGTATGCGTCTCAGGAGAAGGTATGAGGATCGAGAAGCTAGGTTAGTTTTCCAGGATGAACTAGAGTTGTATGGAGATTACGATGAACCTAAAGGTTGTCTATGCTCGGAGGTGCTTAGAGGTTTAGTTAAACCGAGAGACTGTCCACTGTTCTCCAGTATCTGTACAGTTTTAAACCCTATAGGTCCATGCATGGTATCTGTGGAGGGGGCATGCTATATAGAGTATAAACATAGAAGGGGATAGCGTAATGAATGCGAAATCGTTAAATTACCGAGAATAAAGCGATCTAGAGGTAGCTTAGAGCGTGGTTAATATGGAAAGTATGAGGGTGAAGGCCCCTGCTTCATCCGCTAATCTTGGAGCTGGCTTTGATTGCTTCGGTCTAGCTTTAGAAGATCCATATGATATAGTGGATGTTTCGATAACTCCCAAGGGAGGAAAGGTTATAGAGATATCCGTGGAAGGTTATCCGATACCGCTAGATCCTGAAAGGAATACGGGGGGATATGTGGCTCTAAAGATGATGAAGGATTTCAGCTTAGAAGATAACATCAGGATAAGGATCCAGAAGAATATACCTCCAGGATCAGGGTTAGGTTCATCTGCCGCTACAGCTTCAGCTGTGGCTTATGCGTTAAATAGGCTATACGATTTGAAGCTATCCAGAGATGAGCTCGTACGGTATGCTTCGCTCGGTGAGGTTGTATCCGCTGGAACACCTCATCTAGATAACGTAGCGCCAGCCATATATGGAGGGTTCACCATAATAGCCGGTACACCTCCAAGGATCTATCCATTCCAACCTGACGATAGGCTAGGCGTAGTCGTTATTCTACCGCGTATAGGTAAGGCATCAACATATGAAGCAAGGAAAATCCTACCTTCTACGATAGATTTATCGTCTGCATATCGTAACGTAGGTTATGGAAGTTTAACTGTATTAGGCTTGATCTTAGGGCGTGTAGATTTACTTAGAGATGGCATGAGGGATGAGGGAGTTGAACGTATTAGAGCTCACCATGGCTTTGCACAGCTTTACGATGAGGTACGTATGTTAGCTGAAAAGCTTGGGATCGGTGTAGCTTTAAGCGGTGCAGGACCGGCCTACATAGCTATAGCGTACCGTGATGAATTGGGATCTATAGCAGAATCATTCAGAAGACTCTTCGAGGATAGGGATATAGGATGCAGGATATACATTACAAGGATGGGTAGAGGTGTCTATGAAGTTGGATGAATACTTCGATGTAAGATGTATAGACTGCGGTCAGAGTTACGGGGTAAATGAAGTTTTATATACGTGTAGCAGATGCGGTGGGCTACTAGAGATCCGGCTAGATGCAGGGAAATTGAGTAGCATAGTAGATACGAGGTTATGGTGTAGACGCCCTTTCAACGTTTGGCGATATCGAGAGCTTCTACCTATATTCGACGATTCAAAGATAGTTAGTATGGGTGAAGGGGGTACACGGCTACTGAGATGCCGTAATCTAACTAGGATAATAGGGTTGGAGAATCTATACGTTAAATGTGAAGGCGATAATCCTACTGCCAGCTTCAAGGATCGGGGGATGACTGTAGGTGTTTCTAAAGCTTTAGAGCTTGGGTTTAAAGCAACTTTATGCGCTTCGACCGGTAATACGGCCGCCAGCTTATCTGCATATTCAGCTAGGGCAGGTTTAAAATGCTATGTATTAGTACCGGCTGGAAAGGTAGCGGTGGGTAAATTATCGCAGGCGATGGTATACGGAGCTAAGGTTTTAGCTATAAGAGGAAACTTCGATTTGGCTCTGAAGACTGCTATACAACTCTGCTTAGAAGATAGCGGAATCTATCTCCTCAATAGCGTGAATCCTTTCAGGATAGAAGGGCAGAAGACGGCTGCTCTAGAGATATTCGATCAGCTCGGCTTCAACCCAGATAACATAGTGATACCGGTAGGTAACGCTGGGAATATATCTGCATATTGGAAGGGGTTCAACGAGATTAGGATGTTAGGATTGACAGAGGAATTACCTAGGATGCACGGAGTGCAAGCGAAGGGAGCAAATCCCCTCGTAAAAGCGTATAGATCCATGAGCTGGGTTATCGAGCCTATCGAGAACCCAGAGACTATAGCTACAGCTATAAGGATAGGGAGCCCTGTTAGCTGGAAGAAAGCTCTTAGAGCTGTACGCGAATCTGGAGGTTCTATGATCGATGTATCTGATGAAGAAATACTAGACGCACAGAAGCTTATCGCTAGGATGGAGGGTTTATTCGTAGAACCTGCTAGTGCTGCTTCTATAGCGGGTGTGAGAAGGTTAGTAGAAGATGGTGTTATCGATAGGGATGAAGTAACGGTATGTATAGCTACAGGTCACGGATTGAAGGATCCGGAGATAGTTTTGAAGATCTGCGAGTCTCCTATAGAAGTCGATCCTAACCTTGAAGATCTAAGGAGGATACTGATGATATGAGGATAGCGTTATTAGGCTACGGTAATGTGGGTAGAGCGGTAGCTAGACTTCTAGAATCTAGGAGGAACCATCTAGAAGGAATCGGTTTATATCCAAAGCTCGTCGCTGTCGCGGATAGTAGAGGCGTAGCGATAAACCCAGGAGGGTTAGATTACTCGAAGCTAGAGGAGGCTAAGCGATCTAGGGGTAGCGTAGGCTTCTATCCAGATTACGGTAGGATAGGGGTTAAAGCAGTCGAAATAATATCGGATAGACTTGTAGATGTAGATGTAGTTATAGAAGTTACACCTACGAACATAGTGGATGGAGAACCTGGGTTAACTCATATAAGGGAGGCTCTGAAATCCGGTTTACACGTAGTTACGGCTAATAAAGGTCCGTTAGCTCTAGCTATGCCTAGCCTACTGGAGCTAGCTCACCACACCGGAAGAGGGTTGATGTTCAGTGGAACGGTAGGTGGAGGGACACCGTTTATAAGGTTTGCTGAGAAATGTTTAGCTGGAGATCGTATCTTAGGTTTAGAGGGGATACTCAACGGTACGTGTAACTATATACTTTCTTCGATGGAGGATGGGTTATCGTTCGAACAAGCTTTAAGAGAAGCTCAGAGGCTTGGATACGCTGAAGCAGACCCATCGATGGATGTAGATGGGTGGGATACAGCTTGTAAGATCGTCATATTAGCCGTACATATAATGGGCGCTAGGATAACCTTGAAGGATGTAGAAGTTAAAGGTATAAGAGGGATGACAAAGGAATATTTAACTGAAGCCTGTAAGAGAGGGTCTACCGTTAAGCTTCTAGGTTCTGTAGATGCTAAGAGGGGGAGGGCATGGGTAGCTCCGGTCGAGATCCCTAGAAATAGCCCGTTAGCTGTTTCTGGCAATTTGAACGCGTTAACATTCCATGTAGAGAATCTGGGAAGTATAACGATGATAGGTAAAGGTGCAGGCGGTATCGAAACCGCTCACAACATATTGAAGGATCTTATAGAGCTGAAGATGAAGCTTCAATATAGAAGCATCTAGATCAACCCTGCTTTCGAGGAAAGATTAAATTTAAACCTTCCAGTCTATATCCGGCTTGATGGGGGAGTTATTCAGAAGGTATATGGAGGCTAAAGCTAAGAGGTATAGGGGGTTCATCCAGCCGCCTACCGTTGAAGCTGAAAGGATCTCTCTTCCAGAATTCTATATGGGCCGAAGCTACGGTAGATTCCTATTATCATCATCTGAAGCTTATATGCTTAGAAAGGAAATAGAACTGCTAACATCGACTGTGGATAAACTTAGATTCTACTTGAAGATACTGATTGCAACCATATTAGTGCTACTAGGATTACTCTTAACTAAAGCTGTAGGGGTGTGGTAGTATGGGCAGTTTGAAAACTAAGGTTAGGACACTGATATCGGAGGTAAAATCTAGGTTTATAGGGAATGAGAGAGCGGTCGAAGTTGCCGTACTCAATCAGTTGCATCGGAGAAGTGCTACACTTATAAGAGCTCCTAGAGGAGCGGGAAAATCCACCCTGATGCTGCTACTACTTAAAGGGCTGTGCGGGGATGATTTCGTAGTTATATCGGGTGCATCTGAGGTTAGAAGAGGTGAGGTTATAGGTAGGCTTCATATACCTTCGCTCGAGAGGGAGGGGGTTGAGAGGATCGTATGGTCTGAGTTTGTGAAGAGTAGGGGTAAAGGCTTGGATGAGGTTAATAGGTTGAACCCTTACACTACTGCTGGGATATACCATCTCATGCAATTCGGTGAGGTTTGGTCCTACGGTAGGAGGATGAAGATAGGCGACTATATACTTATAGCTAACGAGAACCCGAACGACGCGGGTACGTTTATCCATCCACCACCGTTCTACGATAGATTCGATATATGCATACTATTGAGGACTCTAAGCTTAAGCGAGAAGTTCAGATTGGAAGAGGTTTTGAAGAAGTTTGGAGGTATGCTCGTAGAAAGTATGCCTCAAGTATTAGATGTGAGCGAGCTTGAAGAGATACGTAGCGAGGTTTCTGAGATAGAATTAGATGTCGAAACCCTGGGTATGATAAATATGGTCGTAAGAGATCTTCAAGCTTGTATAAGGGATAAAGAGTTTGCGGATGTTAAGCCTCCGGCCCTATGTAGTGGATGCCACTTCGTTAGAGAGACATGCAGTAAGATACGTGAACCGCCGAGCGAGAGGAGCGTAATATCGCTTACAGAGCTAGCTAAGGCTAAGCTATGGCTTGAAGGAGAGTTATCTGAAGGCTCTCTATGGGAGCTTATACCTTGGACGCTAATACATAGAGCATCCCTGACGGATTCGAGGAATCTACTCAGTAACTGGGCTGAGATCCTCTCCAAGGAGAGGGAGAAAGTGAAGGATAGAGAGGCTAGAGGACATTGGCTTATACTACTTAAACTATCCGAGAATTTCGATCAGAAACTATATAGCTACGCAAAAGAGCTATCCCTAGAAGATCCCGTATTCGCTGAAGAGCTTAGGAGGCTTGAGGAAAAATGGTCTTCAGAAGGGGTTCTGAAGGATCTAAAGTAGGAGACGTAGAACACCTACTCAAAGATGCTATCGAAGCCTATAGGCAAGCTTTCCAGGAGCTATTTCAGCCTCCATGCAGTTTCCTAGGAGCGGCCAGTAGGGGATGGAGCGAAGGGTTTAGCTCTATAAAGGGATTTGTAGGTATACCTGCGGAGCAGGCTCTCAGAGCTGATAATCCTAAACTCTACCTTCTATGGTACTATAGACATACCCTCTCGCATGCACACTACTGCCCGTACGATATAGCTACCGCCGATCTACTCTATAGATCTGCTCTAGAGGTGGTTTCTAGTAGAGCGATAGCGAAACTAGCCTTGACGTTATTCTCTGATATACAGGTGGACTGCATATATCTTCCAGCGAGGTTCGAGGAAGAACCTTATCATGTATTAGTCGATCTATCCGCTGGTGAGCTTAAACCCCCGCTCGATATATATTATGCTGTGTATAGAGTTTTCCATCCAAAGATAAGAAGGAGGAAGCTGTCGAAGGAACTCGAAGTCTATGGAAGTATGATAGCCGGTGTGATAGTTCAACCTAAGACCTGGATAGCAAAGGTTAGAGATGTAGCGGCGATACTCTACAGGCTTGGATGGTATAAAGGAGTGTTATATGATAGGAGGGTTGTAGATAGGATGCGGAGGATGCCTATCATCTTAAGGGAGGATTTAGGAGATAGAGGAGTGGATAGGATAGCTGAGGAGGCTTTAGGTAAAGCTAAGAATAGGGAGGAAGCTAAAGCGTTATACGAAGAATGGATAAAACCTAGGTTAACCGGGGAGAAGAAGCTAGCGGGGAGACGTAGTATGTTTGAGAGAAGCGGAGAAAAGATTAGTAGGGTAAGCGGAATTAGAGAGCCGAGAATCCCGACTAGGTACAGTAAGCTGTTAAGGAAGCTCAATAAGGATAAGCTTGAAGAAGCGTTATGGCTTAGATACTGGTATAAAGCTAGAGCTTTAGCGACTATACTAGAGTATTCTATGTATATAGGTGAAAGGGGTATTAGGGTTAAGGATGATGCATACCCTATAGAATGGTCTATAGAAGATGAGATAGAGGATCTAGATATCGAAGCTAGCGTAGATGAGGGTAGACTCCGATTAGAGGTGAATACTACTAAATGGGTTCAGACAGAGCTTCAAGGTGGAGCTATACCTAAGGAGGGGGTTTCACCTTATGTAGTCGTAGTATTAGATACGAGTAGTAGTATGACCCCCGCCTACGATCCTGCATCTATAGCTGGGTTCATAGCCTACATAAATGCCATTAGAAACGGTGGTAAAGCCTCTATAGTAAACTTTTCTTCTAAATATTTGGAGGCTAGCTGGAACGATGATGATGAGCTGAAGGAGATTCTATTATCGTATCATCAAGGAGAATTGACTATACTACCTACTCATATCGTTAGAAAGCTTGTAGAAGATGCTAGAACCAGATGCTTTATAGTGATAATAACTGATGGAGGATTTCAGAATATAGAAGAAGCTTATAAGGATCTTGAAAAAATAGTTGATTATGAACATCAAATAGTACTCCTTCACATTCAACAGGGAGGGTATTATCCTGATAATATAAGAAGATTATCTGAAATAAATAGGATAACTATACATAGAGTCTATGATCCGAATGTAGATCTCTCTAGGATTGTTTTAAAATACACATTCCATCCACAATATGGATATTAAGTATACTCTCTCCATACATAGCCGCATCTTACACATCTGAAGAATTTTGTCGCATCTCTATCTATATCTTCAGTTTGAGATATCCAGCAGTAGGCTTTCATATAACCGCATCTAGGACATTCGATAGTAGTAGTAGGTAGCGGCTTATACGTATCGATACTACTCTCTACGACTGAGATAACTTCCTTCTCCTTGAGAGAGATAAGGCTTTCCTCCTTAACCTCGCTTTCACCAGCCTTGTAAGTATAACCACACTTAGGACAGGTGAATATTATGGAGGAGCCGCTTCTTTCACTCCTAACCCTCGACCCACAAATAGGACAAAACCTCATACCGATTTGTAGTCGAAACATAGCCGTTCATCATGATATAAACTTTTCCTCCACCATTAATGCTATCTTCATCTCCCTAGATAGCTTATGAATTTGTTAAGCTATCTAGAGTCTCCATGTACGAATACATTAACATCTGTTCCAAAGAATTTTTAGATCCGGTTTAATCTAACATTTTACCTGGAACTGTATATAATTACGGATAGCGACAAGAGGAGACATAGGCATTTATGATGCCTCGATATCGACACGGTAAGCGTAGATATATTCGTCAGTAATACATGTATGGGGGAGGGGCTATGCAAGACTCTGTTATATATCCATAAAAAGATAGGCTTAGCGTTATTACTCAGCTATTTTCGAGTGTTAGCTATTTAAATAGTCTGCCGAGACAGCCGGATTTTGTGAGTTAACATGGAGAAATGGATCGAGCTTAATAGGATAAATAGATCGGGTAGGATAAACGCTGAAGAACTCGAAGAGATCTACGCAAGAATGGTTTTCTGTACGCACGTATACTCCGAGGTAGGAGAACGAATGATCTCGCATAATAAAGCTATGGGGTTGACGTTAATCGAAAGAAAATATAGGTGCGAGAAATGTGGTGGAGAGATAACGATGACTACATGGGAGGAACTCTCTAACGTTTAATTATGAGAACTGGATACTAGTATTTAGCTAGCCGGATAAGATTTGAGGGAAGACATAGGTAGGGTTAAGGAGGAGTTAGAGAGAGTCTCAGAAGAAAGAAGAAATTTAGAAAAAATATTTTATGAATTAAAAGAGAGAATGAATAGTATAAACTATAGATTTAGATTACTAAATGAGGAAATCGATAATCTAAGAAAGGATTACCGTAAGATTAAAGATGATATGAAAGAGGCAATAGAAAAATTAAATAATATAAAAAATAGTATAAAAGAGAAGAAACTCGCAAAAAGGAAAATTTACGAAGAAATAAATATGATTAGAGAAAGAGCGAGTAAACCTTATAGCTATGTTAAAAATAGATTAAGAGAACTAGATCATATGATCCAAATACATCCAACCGATCCTAACTGGGAAAAAAATATTATTAAAGAAATGAAACAGCTATCTCTAGATATGAAGATATATAAAGAGATAGGTAAGAAGAGAGAATTTCTTATGTCTATTAAATTAGAAGAAGAATATTTAAAGTTTGAAGCAGCCAATCTTAGAAATTATATAAATGATCTTAAGATAAAGATAAATAATATTAGATTAAATATAATAGATAAGAAAGATATGCTATATAAATTGATTAAAGAGAAGGAAGAAGTTAAAACTAAATTAAATGGTATTGCAAATAATTTGAATGAATTACGTATAAGAGAAAAGCAGTTAATAGAATCGATTAAAACTGAGTATGAAAAAGTGAAGAATGAGAAGGTGGAGAGAGGAAAGCAGATGTTGAAAGCTATAGCTGAGGAGGCTGAAAGGAAGCTTAAACGAGGAGGGAGACTCACTAGGATTGAGATAGAGGCTCTCTCTATGTTTAGAGGGGATGAAGAAGGTGAGCGGTAGTAAGCGTATAATTGTCTTATGTATAGATCATGATAATGATGTAGGAAGGAAGACGGGTGTTGCGACACCTATAATCGGTGAAAACTCTATCAGGGAAGCTGCTATCCGTTTACTAACGGCTGATCCCTCTGAAGCTGATGCTAATACGATGTTTGAAACTCTGAGAATCCTGAAAAGCCTAAGAGAGAAGAATCCGGATGAAGAGTATGAAGCCGCGGTAGTAGCAGGTTCTACGGCGGGAGGAGTGGAATCCGATCGAAAAATAGCTGAAGAAGTCGAGAATGTAGTAAAGGCTTTTAAAGCAAACGCAGCGATACTAGTATCAGACGGGTATAGCGATCAAACCGTAGCTCCTATAATCCAATCCTTCGTACCTATAGTATCAGTTAGAAGGTTCGCCGTTAAGCATAGCGAAACATTAGAGACGACATGGTTCATCCTTCTCACATACCTGAAAACTATATTATCAGATGAGAGGTATGCTAAATGGGTTTTAGGCTTACCAGGTATGATCATGGTTGTTTTTACGACGTTCTTCCTACTATCTACGGTATACCCTACTATACCTTTCTTAACATATGCTCAGATAATAACATTATTCATAATCGGATCTGCTCTTTTGGTTAGAGGATTTGGCGTAGATGAAGCTGTAACCCAAGCTATCCGAACAGTTTCTAGAAACCCGTCTATGCTACTCAACATCACATCGGCAGTGATATTCGTATCGTTTATCATCATAGGGGTTATTCGAGGTTTAGGTAGGATAACACAATTTTATACTTTAGAGCAGCTTAGCAATATAGATTTTCTACTATCACATTTAAACGAGCTATCCTTCGCGTTTATAAACGAATCTCTAACCTATTTCGCCATAGGGTTAACTCTGTTTACTGTAGGTAGAGCAGCTTACTTCTTTGTAACTAGAGATGAACGCTTCTGGGGTAGTATCCCGACTATTACTACTATCTTTATGCTAGCAGAGGCTGTAAGGAAGGTAACGTATATGACCGTACAGCTACCTGGAAGCTTCTTCGATCCATACCTTATACAACTTATAGTATGGATACTGTTAAGTATAGCATCGATAGCTGGGATGACCGTTTTAACGCATAGATTAAAAGCGAGATATGGCTATCTCCTAACTGAGAGGCGGTGAAGCTTGTATGGAGTAATAGGGGGAAGCGGATTTGAATCTATTATGAAGCTAGAGGATGTCGTAGATATACGGACACCCTACGGTTCGGTAACACTGTATACCGGTAAGCTAGAGAGTGTAGATATAGCTTTCTTACCTAGACATGGAGTAAGACATGAATATCCTCCGCATAAGGTGAACTATAGAGCTAACATCTACAGCTTCTATAAGCTTGGAGTCGAAAGGATAGTAGGTTTGAACGCTGTAGGAGGTATAAAAAGGTATATGCAGCCAGGGGATATAGTAGTACCACACGATTACGTAGATTTCACTAAATGTAGGAGGTATACATTCTATGATGGGCCTAAGGTTGTTCATATAGATGTATCTCAACCCTACTGTCCCGAGCTTCGTAGATCTATATTAGAAGCAGCGTCAGAGGTATGCCCAGAGAGGTTATGGGATAAAGGGGTCTATGTAGCTACAGAGGGTGCTAGATACGAGACGCCAGCTGAGATCGCTATGTTCGCATCGCTAGGTTTCGATGTGGTAGGTATGACCGGGTGCCCTGAAGCAACCCTAGCTAGGGAGCTTGGACTATGCTATGCGACGATATGTCTGGTGACCAACCGGGCTGCTGGACTCCAAGACAGACTTACTACGAAAGAAGTTTTAGCAACAGCTAAAACGTGTATTCCATACATAGCTAGGATAGTTGAGTTAACCTTTATCAGATATCTACCTAGAGAGAGGGGTTGTAGATGTAAAGAGGCGTTAGTCGAGGCTGAATTTTAATCGATGGAAAATGGAGGAAACGATCGGCGAAACACTATGAAACACCTTCTTCTAATCTCCCCGTAGAATCCCTTATCTCGAAGATTAGTATAGTAGTCGTATCGGTGATGGCATGAGGAAGACTGTTATCGCCACAGTGTTACTAGCTATCGCGATGATAGCGGTTATACCTATAATCTCAGAAGCGTATAGATCTCGCTATGAAGTTAGATCTACCTCTGTAGCTACATATAGCGATGAAGATGGGGGGCGTGTACTACAAGTTACTAATGGTAGGATTATCAAAAGTTTACGTATATTTAGGAATGACAATCTAGTTAACAGATATAAGTTAATGAAAATATATAATAGAATAGAGGTTAGCGAGGAATATAAAACGAATATATTAAATATATTAAACGGTGATGAAGATGTAAGAGATCTCTTAGAGAAAGGTTATAATGTAACGGCGATAATACCTAATATTAAAGTTGTGGTGCAAGGGAATGGAGAAGTAGCGTTAAAGGCGACGGAAGCTACAGTGATCCTACGTAAGGATAGTGAGGGGGTAGCCTACGTAGAGGTAAATCTTGGATTAAGTAAGGTAACTAGAATAACTATACTAAGCAGGGTAGCGATAGAGAAATAGTATCGACGTATTGATAATCGGTTTATCCCCTATATTTTTATTCATCACTAACTTTTAGTCTAAATGTTACGCCGACTGGTTGAACCTCTCTATCCAGCTGTCCCATGGATGGGTTAACCTATCCATCATCGTAGCCTCTAGATTAAAGGCTATTCTCAGGTAGGCCCGTCAGCCATGGGTCCCCGCTTTTAAGCAGGGATCGATTCTGGGAGGGGTCGATAGATATTGTAGCCGTAGAAGCTAATTAATCCTACTCATGGCTGGTTAGACCGAACGTTTATTAGGGAGCGAAGCCTTTCTTTCGAGAGAGTTGATTTATGGTAGTAGATATAGGCGAATGTAGAAGGGTTTTTCGTAAGGTTAAGCAAGCTGTTAAACGTATCTTAGGTATAGAGAGGCCTGGGTTAACGCTAGCTATACAGAGGCTACCTCCACATATAGAGGCATATCATCCTCTGGGTACACACTACATAGTCGTCAATAGAGATATTCTGGATGAATTATTCTCCAGGATCAACGATATGGATTCGATAGAAGCCTACTTATTCCCATTACTTCTACACGAATATTTACACTCATTCAATTTCGATGAAGATTATACATACCATCTTACGGTCGATATATGTAACCGGTTATTCGGAGAGGATAGTTTAGCTACGCGTATAGCTAGGTACGGTATATCGACTCTAGTCGGTAGACGTAAAGCTTGGAGCGGGGATGGGGAGGGGGGATTAGAGATTATCGGTGATCTAGATCTTGAGAATCAAAGCTATATAATCTAGATGGGGAAGCTTTTATCCTACTTGTATTTCTCTAGATTTTTAGGTCTGATATGTATGAGAGATATCTTCGTCAGATAGTCCTGAAAGATTTTGGTTTTGAGGGGCAGGAGAAGCTTAGGAGGGCTAGTGTATGTATAGTAGGGCTTGGAGGTTTAGGCTCCATAGTATCGTTGTATCTAGCAGGAATGGGGGTTGGACGGCTTAGGATAGTCGATAAGGACGTGGTCGAAGAGGTTAATCTTCATAGGCAGATCCTCTACGATATGGATGATCTAGGGGAGTTTAAATCCTATGCAGCTAGGGATAGGATTAGCAGATTGAACCCTGAGGTTGATGTAGAAGCTTTAGCCTGCCAGATCGATGAAGATTCTATCGAGGAAGTTATAAGCGGGATGGATGTAGTTCTAGATGGACTGGATAATTTCAGAGCACGACGTATAGTGAATAAAGCATGCCTTAAACATGGTATACCGTACGTATATGCTAGCGTCATAGAAACCTATGGATCTGTGAGTGTATTTAAGCCGGGTGAAACAGCTTGCTTCGAATGCGTGTTTAAAGGCGTATCGGACGACGATATACCTAGATGCGAGAAAGTCGGTGTACTACCTGCTGCGGTAGGCGTCGTAGCTTCGATAGAGGTAGCGGAAGCTATTAAGCTTATACTAGGATGGGGGTCGAATCTTATAGGTAGGATGGCCTTCATAGACGTATATTCTTTAACGTTCCATGTATTCGACATCTCTAAGAACCCTGAATGCCCTGTATGCGGTAAGAGTATGATGTAAAGGAGACGATGTTCTATGGGATGGATGCATTATTTAAGTATAAGTGCTTCTGTAAAAATCTTCTGTGGTTTGAGATGAAGGTCGTAGCTGGGCCTAGTTCCCAGGAGCTAGCGAGTAGGGTAGCTGAGCAGCTTGGTGTAGGCGTAGTCGAAAGTTCATGGAAGCATTTCCCTGATGGAGAGTTCTACTTTAGGTTCCATGAAGATATCTCCGGGGAGGAATTGATAGTTGTCCAGAGCCTCTATCCACCGCAGAATGAGCATATATTCGAGCTACTAGCGATAGTTCATACGGCTAGAGATCTTGGAGCTTCTAAGATAGTAGTTTTCGCGCCATACCTTGCATACAGTAGGCAGGATGAAAGATATCTTCCAGGTGAAACTGTTACCTCTAAACTTCTAGCTGAGATCCTATGTAGGATAGGTATAGATGCTATATACACGGTCGATATACACAACCTAAAGGTGTTAGAGTACTATACGGTGCCAGCTTACAATCTTACAGCTTCACCATTGATAGCTAGATACTTTGTAGAAAATAGACAGGTATCGAGGCCGTTCCTCCTAGCTCCAGATGACGAGGAGGCTGCTATAAAGAGGGTGGAAGAGGCGTCGAAAGCTCTAGGAGGAGTACCATACGATGCGCTAGAGAAAAGTAGGGATAGATATACGGGTAGGATAGAGACGAGGGAGAAGTTATTAGAAGTTGAAGGTATGGATATCATAATAATAGATGATATAATAAGTACCGGTGGGACGGTAGCGAACGCCGCGAGAATATCGAAGAAGATGAAAGCTAGAAAGGTCTACGTCGGAGTAACGCATGCCCTCCTCAGGGGGGATGCGTTAAAACTGATGGAGGAAGCTGGCGTAGACGAGGTAGTGAGTACAGATTCCGTCCCAGCCGTAACTACAAAGATATCTGTCGCCCCTCTACTGAGAGAAGCTTTAATAGGGAAACTATAGTGCGAAATAACGGTAGGAGAGACGGGCCGGTCGTCCAGTCTGGTTAGGACGTCCGCCTGACGCGCGGAAGGCCGCCGGTTCGAATCCGGCCCGGCCCACTCTAAATTTTTAAGTGAATCCTCAAAAACCCAAAGTCCTAAGATAGACGGTTACAGTTACGATAGGTTTAGCCGCCAAATTTTCAAACCAGCACCTAACATCTGTATCCTCGAGCAGATACGCATACTTAGCCTTCATACCCTATCAATTAGAGGGAAGCATGTTTCGACATTTACTGTGATGTTAATAAAACTAATCCCAAGGCTACTCTTAAGGTTGCCAGGACTAAGGCTTTCATGGGCGCTTTACCGATTTCATTGGACGCATGGAGCGTGAGGGTAAGGCTGGCTCCTACCTATCCAGATTTAAGAAAGTGCTCAATAGTCTGCTCTTCTATAACGGAATTAACGTAAAACTTAAGGTTAACATTAAGAATTATCTTTGGAAATGGTAAAACTTCTATTAATGTTCCAAGAGTAGAGCTAGCTCGAAGTACCAATAAAACACTCCATCGCTACCAATATAAATTTAGGTATTTAATTAAAAGATGTTTCAAAAACAACGATACATCATTTCGGTTTACTGCAACTAACAGAAATAAAATTATGGAATGATAATCATGTAGATTTAATTGCTTATGCGAGCGGAAGCCGGGTTAAATTCTAGGTGATGAAAATAAGCGTTTGTCGAAGCGTATAGCCAAAAACCTTGGAATAGGAGAAAGTGAAGTTTTACGGTAAGCGTTCATGGAATAAGCAAAAGTATAAACCTAATAACAGAAAAGTCACAGTTAGATCACATAGATATTTTCTTATTCGGGTTTACTCTGCGCTTTCCATATACCTCATATGTTGGAATTTCATTTTGATCGCTTTACTTTCATACTTCTACCCTCAACGTGGAATGTGATCAATAAATCTGGTTAGTTGTGTTGCGATTTCCTTTGCTAAAGTTTGTTCTATTCCAACCTTATTAACCAAGTATTCCTCCAAGTTTTTTCGACTGGTTTCCATTTCATATTTGGATTTGCACATTACCTTTCCAGCTTGCCAGACAATACTGTCTAAACGTAGGAGATCGATGCTTCTGCTAAGATTATTCCTAACTTTGTTTAGAACGAGGCTCCATGCACTTCTGAAAAAAGTCGCCATAACATATGATATTGGCAATGTCGCAGGTCTTCATTGAGAATACTATTGTCTTCTTATTCATTGAGTTGTTAAGAAAGCTAGCTAATACGCTCCATAACTTTATAGGATTCATCCTTAAGTTTTCCATAGTTTTGACAAACCAATTTGCGAAACCCTATCTGAAAATCTTCTTTATTCTCTTGTTCTTTATGTTCAAGAACTTGGCGTTGACCGGATCACGCAGGAATTGTAACATTAAGCTTTCAACATGCTCGACGCCGTTGAGGTTCTTAAGCATCTTCGCTGTTTCGTATAGTGCGTTCCAGAATCTGTCAGCACCACCAAATCCCAGCTGGAAATCTATCGTGCCAGCTGACAGTGCAATTAAATTCAGAAATCTTGGCTGGACGTTGAACTCTTCGTAGACCTTTTTCAGTGCTAAGTACTCCGGCTCAAGATAGACGAAGCAAGTTATGCCGTCAAATCCGAGACGGGAGAAAAGTTCAGCGATGATCTCGATTCTTCCTTGACTACAACGCAAGTTTAGCTTCATCACTTTGTTCCCTCTTGACTTATCAAGGTGCCAGGGGTATCTCATATTGAATTTTCTAGGCTTCCATTCAGAAGCGACTTTGTAAGCTCACATAGTTTTTCGCCTAGCCACTTTACCCCTGCTCGTCCATAACTTTCAAAAATTTGATCCCTCCTTTATTTTTCCACGCTTGAGTTTTCTTAATGAACTGCGTATAGTCGCGACCCCCGAAAACATAAATAAGCATGTTCTGGGTTGAGCTTCCTGGATATAGCGTCATATATACGGGGTAAAATAACCATCCACAACGGAGCCGTGTACAGTATGCCACTCTCTTTCGCGATGGCCTTACTGAAGGTCGCCTGATATTCCCTGCCTTTTCAAGACCGTTAACTACACCGTGGTTGCCCTCAAGAAGCATATCTTTTAGCTGCCGATAATGTAGGCGATAAATTTTTGAGTAAACTTTCCCAGCGCGAACGTAAAGGTCGAACACGTAGATTTCCTTTAAACTAAGTAATGCTTCAGGTCGCTTCAATATTTTCTCTCGCGCTGCGATAAAAACCCTTGCCAAATTTATGTCGTCAATATAGTCATATGGAGTTAAGACTTTGGAATTGGAGGTAACTGAACGCTGTCATCCTTGATCTTTGAACAGAGGGTTATGATTAAGTAAACCATCATCCATCCTATCCTAAAACAATTTGGAATTATAAGCTTTGGACATGAAAGTTTTTACGATAAAGCTACCACGTTCTATAAGCCCAACAAGCCACCCCCTAGACGGCACATAGATCATGTAGTTGTTTCTTCGGCTTTTCATTTAAGGAAAACTCTCGTACTTGTTGAAGGTATTCCTTGGTGAACGCTGGCTTATATCTTCGCTCCATCATCCTCTTTAAGGCATGTTTAGTGATAGTTACATCCATTTCAATCTGGAAAACCTCTAGGGAGATCTAGAGGTGTTTAACTTCTATTCCTAGCTATTAGATGGGTTGGTCCATCTAATATATAGGAAAGTTCTATATAGGTGGATAGAAGGGTAGCATAGATGGGTGGGTATGAGCGGGGTTATAAGGATAGGGTTTGGTAAGCTTGGATGTATAGCTTCATCTCCGTTGATAGAGTATCTACTCGATGAGAGGGCTGATAGGGATGATTTAAGCGTTAGGATAGTTTCTTCGGGCGCTAAGATGGGGGAGGATGATGCAGAGGAGGTTGCTAAAGCTCTTATACAGTTCAAACCAGTTTTAGCTATAGCGGTAAGTCCTAACGCCGGCCTACCTGGACCTAGGAGGATGAGGAGTCTACTTAGAGATGCTGGTATACCTACTATCGTCGTATCAGATGCTCCTTCTAGGAGGATTATTAAGGAGCTTGAGGAGGGTGGGTATGGGTATATAATAGTTCTCGGAGACTCTATGATAGGTGCTAGGAGAGAGTTTCTGGATCCTGTCGAGATGGCTATATACAACGCTGATCTAATAAAGGTTCTAGCAGTTACAGGTGCGTTCAGGGTTATACAGATGGAGCTAGATAAGGTGATAGATTGTTTGAAGAGGGGGGAAGAGTTGAAGCTACCTAGGATCATAGTGGATAGGAAGGTAGCAGTCGAAGCAGGTCAATTCGCTAACCCCTACGCTCGGGCTAAAGCTATAGCTGCATACGAAGCCGCCGTTAAGGTTGCCGATCTAACGGTCGAAGGATGCTTCAAGATAGAGGAGTGGACTGAGTATACGTCTATAGTAGCCGCCGCGCACGAGCTTATGAGTTATGCCGCTAGACAGGCTTCTGAGGCTAGAGAGATCGAGAAGGGGATGGATACCGTGTATAGATCTCCACATAACCGTAGAGGGGAGGTTCTCTATAAGAGAAAGCTTATAGAGAAGCCTTCGAAGCCTAGCTAGGTGTATACGGTCTAAGGGAAATCTTATTAAGCTTGAACAGGTATAGAAGTCGAGTGGGAAAGCGTACGATGTGAAAGGTGAGATGATGGCTTCAGGAGTTAAACCTATGAACGTACTTTCTAAGCTTAAAAATTCCCGTGTAAAGATTAAACTTAAGAATAACATAGAGTACTCTGGTGTCGTAGTTTCATGTGACGCGTATATGAACCTACTACTCGACGACGCTGAGGAGTATAGGGATGGTGAATTGAGGGTTAATTACGGTAGGATCTTTATAAGAGGAAGTAATATACTCTACATATCGTTCGAGGCATAGTTGCTATATCGAATCGTGTAGATGGAGTAATGCATTTAAGCTCTGAATATATTAGCTTATATGCGGAGGCAGGATGACTGGTATGCCTAAGATAGTTGTAGAAAGGTTGAGGGGGGAGCCGGTAGAGAAGCGTAGAGTAGAGATAGTCGAGAGGAAAGCTATCTAGCCTCGTATGAGGTTAGATAGCCCTCATAGGCTTAGGCCACCCGGATTATATATGCGATGCTATAATGGATAGTGTATCTGTTAGACTTAGTTTCGAATATATAAAGAGGTATGGGCAGATACTCCATCATAACCTCGATAAAGGTCTATTAGCCGCAGGAGAGGCGGAGAATAGGTTTGGCGGCGGCTTGATTAAGAGGCCTATGAAGCTGATCTTTGGCGATAGAGCTACATGGAGCGTCGAAGAGGAGGTTATACCGGTAGATGAGATAGCTGTCTCCGCCGCTAAAGAATGGTTTAAACGTAATATGAGATTCGTAGATCCAGATATTCACGTGGTATATCAAGTAGAGATTAAACCCGGATCACAAGCTCTGAGGGATATATTCGCTAGAGGGGGAAGGTATTTAGAGGCTAACGATACATCGGCAGCGGTTGGTTATGCTCCCATGAGTAGGGTTGAACGTATAGTCTATGAGGTTGAGAGGTTCCTAAACTCTCCAGAATTTAAGAGGAGACATCCTGAAACTGGTGAAGATATTAAAGTTATGGGGTTGAGATACGAGGATAAACTTGATCTCACGATATCGATGGCTTTCATAGATAAATTCATAGATTGTGAATCTACATATTTCAGAAGGAAGGAAGAGGTTTTAGAGGAGTTAAGGGAGGTTCTCTTCCATAAAGGGTACTTCGATAGGATCGAAGTTAAACTGAATACTCTAGATAGGATGGGGAGAGGTATAGATGGATTATATCTGACCGTCTTAGGTACATCCGCCGATAGCGCGGATTCGGGTCAGGTTGGTAGAGGGAATAGGGTGAACGGAGTTATACCCCTCAATAGACCTATAAGTTCCGAAGCTGCAGCCGGTAAGAATCCTGTTTCCCACATAGGTAAGATATACAATGTTCTCACGCATAGGATAGCTAATAAGATCTATACTAGTTTAAGCGGCTTACAAGAAGTGTATGTCTGGCTTTTAAGTCAGATAGGGGAGCCTATAAACGAGCCTAAGATAGCTGCTGTCCAGTTGATTACCGATGAGGGATTGGATATAAAGAGTTTAGAAGAAGATGTAGAAGATTGCGTATCTAAAGAGCTGGAGAATATAGATAAGTTCTGCATAGAGCTAGCAGAAGGGAAGTATCCTATAGCGTAGAGGATAGACCTGTAACATAGTTTACTGCTCTATCGATATCTAGATGTATATCATACTTCCTTCTGAAGAAGGAAGATATGTTTCTTATATCTCTTTTAAGATAGTTTAACGCTTCTGGATGGCTAGACGTTATATATTGAGGCCAATCTATTATGCATATATCACCTTCAGATGATACGAGAACGTTGTATTGATTCAAATCGCAATGAATCATATATGCTTCCATATATACTCTTCTAACCTCATCGAGGATGTCTGCTAATATCTTATCGGGCTGCTCCAACTCTCTACAAAACGCAAGTTCGATCCCATCGAAGAAGCTAGATACTAGAAGATGACGATTGTAAGCTATAGGTTTAGGTACTTTGATACCGAGTTTATATAGGCTAGATATGGCTTCATACTCCTTAAAAGCGGCTAACCTACATTGGTATAGCCATGAGATATGATCACGCTGCTCTATATAACTCCTTAACCTCCTCGTCTGTCTAAAGCTTATACGACCTATACGTAGGAATTTGAGAACCAATTTCGCCCCATCAGACGATAACCCTAGATATACATCAGATTCTTTTCCTTCAGCTAGAGGACTGCCGATAGCTTCGATCACCCCGGATTTAACCAGTGAACGTAAAGCTAGGCAGTCGTATGCGATGGAGTTTATAGCGAAGCTAGGTTGAGGCGAACGGCTGGATAGAATCACCTTAAGCTTATTCAGTTTACGTAGTCTATAGGATAATTCTTTCTCGTGAAGACCGCTAAGCTTAGCTACGTAATCTATAGGTGTATAAGCATGGCTAGACATGCCTAACTCTATCGCTGCGAGTACCTTGAAATCTTCATCCTCTAATCGGGGGTATACCTTAAGGCTTAACCTTAAACTCAACCCTCAGACTTCAAATAGTTTCTATGTAGCAAGTCCGTTAAATACTTCTGCTTAACTAGATCCTCCTCTAGTATCATCTGGGTGAATCCATAGTATCTGGCAGCTTTATTCGATATAGACCTCAACTTACTCTCCTCATGTGTATCACGTGAGATTATAGCATAGGTTACAGCTTCCTTCTTACCCCCAGGCTGTCTGAGTATACGTCCAAACCTTTGAATCCACTTTCTAGGATTAGAAGGCGGATCGATCCATATCTCTAAGTCGGCTGAGGGTACATCTAAACCCTCCTCAGCCACCGATGTCGCTACCAGTATCTTTGCTTTACCCTTAAAGTGTAGTAGAGCTGCCGTCTGCTTCGTAAGATCCATCATCTCCTTACCTACCAGAATCGCTACATGATCTACACCGTAGATACCTTGAAGCAGTGATCCTATCTGTTTAGCAGCCTGTATAGGCTCTACGAATATTATAGCTTTCTCGAACCGGCTTTTAGATAGTATCGTGAGGAGAGGCCCGAGTTTATGGTTCGGTGTATCCTTCAGGACTTCTAGAAATAGTCTATAAGGTGATATATCGGTATCAGGGTATTTCCTCTTAACTTCAGGTAAACGCCAGGTCTGATAGCGTATCACGCTACTCGCTCCATCCTCTACCAGTCTGAATGCTAGTATCTTGAGGGATCTAGCCTTCTTACATTCTTCATGCTCATCGCATCTCATATATTCATGGCCATCCCCGTATGATGCTCGTATCTCCTGTACGATGCTATCGGAGATTCGTGTGATAGTATCGTAGAGTAACTTAACTTTTGAAGGTAACTCGACTTCTACTACCTTCAAAACTCTCTTAGGTATAGACCTCTCTATCTCTGGATCCTCTACGGTGAACACCTGTATATCATCGAAGATCTTCTTAAGCTCGCTATACCTTCTAGCATCGTGAAGTAGAGGTGTAGCGCTTAGAGCTAGTATCCTACTACCTGATGCTTTAGCCGCTAGGAGTATGGAGTATCCATCGGTTAACCCTACGTATCTCTGGCATTCATCCGCTATAACGATATCGTACGGGAAGCTATTCAATCCATGGCCTCTTAGAAAGTCAGCGGGATCGTTCACGCTTCTAGCTGCGATCAACTGTTCACGATAATCTGATAGTATATCGTTGAAGAACGTTTGCGGTGTACATACGACGAAGCCTGCATTCCATACCTTAAGTTTAGCTCTTCTATACCTAGGCAACTCTCCAGATATGAAAAATGCCTCTACGTTGAGCTTCTCCCTTGCGAATAACGTTTGTTGAACACCGAGAGGTATCGATGGAACGAGAAACAGTACTCGTATAGGCTTTTCCAAGCTTACCTTACGGAGAAAAGCGCCTGCTATATACGTTTTACCTAAACCTGTAGGTAAACCTACTATAAGGGTATCGCCTACTATACGTTCTAGAATCCTCTCTTGGAAACCCCATAAAGTATACGAGAGATGCTCCACTCTTACGTACTTCATACTATCGATAGAGGAACGAGGAGATAAACTGTGTACAAGCCTTGAGATGGAATACGGACTCCTCTCTAGGTAGTCTAGGTAGTTTTTCCAGGTCTCATCTATAACGTCTAGCCTTATACTACCGTTTTTCAAAGCTTCACTCTCCGATAAGTTACTCTACTCCCTCATATAAGGCGATATACGATATACATGGATACATCACGCTTTAAAGAATCGATACCTTATACTTCGATAGCCAAAATAGGGTGTGAAGGCTAGGCTACGTAAATCCTATGGAGATACTATAATCGGTTAGGATCCATACAGCTCGTATACGGAAAGCTTAAATCTATTTGAGATATCTAGAAGAAACTCCGTGTTAAATAGCCTCTGGGGTGCTGACCTTGCATCATCTAAGAGCTTTGATGGATCTACTATCGTATGTTGAGGAGCATCACTTCTATAGATCTAGATGTATAAACCTGATAGCTAGCGAGAATATAACTAGCGGGCTAGTTAGGAAGCTCTTATCCACTGATCTAGGGCATAGATATGCTATAGGCTTCCTTTATACAAGGATGTATAGAGGATGTAGATATGTAGATTTGATAGAAGCGTTAACAGGATACCTTCTAAGATCGCTATTCAGAGCTGAACATGTAAACTATGTTCCGATAAGCGGAACTTTAGCAAACCTAATAGTGGTGAATGCGTTAACGAAACCTGGAGACTCTATAATGGCTCTATCCGTTATGGATGGAGGGCATAGTAGCTTCAGGGAATGTAGCTTAGTACATGGGGTATCGATGGTACCATTACCGTTCGATCAGGAAGCGTACAACGTAGATGTAGATGGAGCTGAGAAGCTGATCAGAAGGGTTAAACCTAAGATAGTGCTTCTAGGTGCTTCTGATATACTATTTCCACACCCGGTAAGAGAGTTGATGCCGGTAGTTAAAGAGGAGGGGGGTATATTAGCATACGATGCGGCTCACGTACTCGGCTTGATAGCTGGAGGAAGATTCCAGGATCCGTTAAGAGAAGGTGCAGATATAGTTACGGGTAGTACGCATAAAACCTTCTTCGGTCCTCAAGGAGGTATAATATTGTGTAAGAGAGACTATAGTGAAGCTATAGATCATTCGGCGTGGCAACTCGTTAATAACCATCATATAAATCGTGTAGCAGCTTTAGCTGTGACGACCTGTGAAATGCAGGCTTTCGGCGCCTCCTATGCAGATCAGGTTACGAAGAACGCTAAGAGACTCGCCGAAGCACTATACGATAAAGGTGTTAAGGTCATATGCTCAGATAAGAATTTCACCGAATCGCATCAAGTAATAATCGATGTAGGAAGGGGCAGGGCAAATGGTATAAGCAATATACTCGAGGAAGCGAATATAATAGTTAATCCTATGCCTATGCCTTGGGATAGAGATGAAGGAGAGGCCTCCGGTATAAGGCTTGGGGTACAAGAGGTTACGAGGTTGGGTATGAAGGAGGATTGTATGGATGAGATAGCCCATCTTATAGCGGATATTGTGCTTAGCAGGAGAAGTCCATCTGAAGTAAGATATTCGACTGAATCGCTTGCTGACAATTATCAGAAAGTATACTTCTGCTTCGATACAGATGAGGAGGCTTACAGATATTTCCGTGTAGAATATCTGATGAAGGAGTTAAAAATGCAAATGCAGTTATAACCTATTAGTTCTAGTTTATGGGGAGATGATGATATGGCTGCGTTAAGGAAGACAAACTGGATATGGGTTGATGGAGAATTCAAACCTTGGGACGAAGCTAGGGTGCATATACTTACGCATGCGCTACACTATGGTACAGGTGTATTCGAAGGTATAAGGGCATACGCATCTAACGGTAAAATGTATGTATTCAGGCTTAAGGAGCATATAGAGAGGTTATTCAAATCAGCTAAAATATATTTCATGGATATACCATATACTGTAGATGAAATTTGTAGGGTTATAATCGAGTTGATTATGATAAACGATGTAAGGGAGGATTGCTATATAAGACCTATAGTGTTCCGTGGATATGGATACATAGGTTTAAACCCGCTTAACAATCCTATCCAAGTAGCTATCGCCGTATTTCCGTTCGGTAAATATCTATCGAGCGGTGGTGTAAGATGCTGCGTATCTTCGTGGCGTAGGATACCTGGATACTCTCTACCACCACAAGCTAAAGCTTGCGGAAACTATATAAACTCAGTCTTAGCGAAGATCGAAGCGTTGAAATCAGGATATGATGAAGCTATACTGTTAGATAATAATGGATATGTATCTGAGGGGAGCGGAGAAAACCTCTTCATAGTTAAGGATAGAGAGCTTTACACTCCACCGATATATTCAGATATACTCGAGGGAGTAACTAGAGCATCCGTCATGGAGATAGCATCTGATCTAGGTTATACGGTTCATGAAAGGCCTATAGCTAGGGTTGAACTATATACCTGCGATGAAGCATTCCTAACAGGTACCGCCGCGGAGATAACACCTATACTAGAGATAGATGGTAGGAGGGTTGGAGGGGGAGGGGAGGGGCCTGTAACGGAGCATATAAGACGTATATTCGAAGAGACTGTTAGAGGAAAATTCTCTAAATATACGAAGTGGTTAACCGAGGTCTCCATACGGAAGCTTTCGGATCTCTAGAATCCAAGAAGCTTTACATACCTTAGAAGAACACCTTTAAGCGGCTTATACTTCGGCTTCCATTTCTCTCTCCTCTTATCTAGCTCCTCCCTAGAAAGATTCAACTCGATCCTTCTACTCGCTACATCTATGCTTATAACATCACCATCTTCGACTAGAGCTATAGGTCCGCCGAGAGCGGCTTCAGGTGCTACATGCCCTATGCATAATCCATGCGTCGCCCCGGAGAATCTCCCATCGGTTACCAAGCCTACCTTATCGCTTAACCCCATCCCTGCTACGGTAGCCGTTATCTGCAGCATCTCAGGCATACCTGGTCCACCTACCGGTCCCTCATATCTAACTACGAGTATATCGTATTCCTTTAAACCACCCTCCATCACGGCTTTCAACGCTTCCTCCTCTGAATCGTATACCTTAGCGTAACCTTTGAAACTCAACATACTAGAAGGTACGCCTGCAGTCTTCAGTACAGCTCCATCAGGTGCCAGCGTCCCTCTAAGTATAGCTATCCCTCCCTCGGGATGTATAGGCGAATCTACGGAGCGTATAACTCGTCTATCTAACACTCTAGCTCCCCGTATATTCTCACCTATAGTCCTACCTGTAACGGTCACCGTATCCAGGTATAGTAGATCTCTAAGCTCTGTAAGGAGGGCGGGAACCCCTCCGGCTAAGTGGAAATCTAGCATATCATACCTTCCGCCTAAACCTATGAGATCGCATATATGCGGAACCCTACGGCTAACCTGATCGAATAGATCTAGCGATATCTCGATCCCACACTCCCTAGCTATAGCAGGTATATGTAGGACGGTGTTCGTCGATCCACCTAACGCCATATCGACTACTACAGCGTTATGGAAGGATTTCCATGATAGGATTTCTGATGGCTTTAGATCCTCGCGTACAAGCTCGACTATCCTACGTCCCGCCTCCCTAGCTAAAGCTAACCTGCTACTATATACAGCGGGTATGGTAGCAGTATAGGGTAAGGCTAATCCTAAGGCTTCGGTTAGACAAGCCATAGTATTAGCCGTGAATAGACCGTTACAAGAACCGCACGTCGGGCATGAATACTCTTCTACCATCCTATACTCCTCCTCGGATATAACCCCACGCTTATACAAGCCTACCGCTTCGGCAGCCGACGATATACCTAGATGAGTTCTACCGTAGAATGATCCTGATAGCATAGGCCCCCCTGTAACGACTATACTCGGGATATCGAGTCTAGCTATAGCTACAAGCATACCTGGCAGAATCTTATCGCAGCTAGCTATCGCTACCAATCCATCGAGTCTATGAGCTTCCACCATAAGTTCCACAGTATCAGCTATCCAATCCCTAGAGGGTAAACTGAAATGCATACCAATATGACCCATAGCTATCCCATCGCAGATCGCTACCGTATTGAATACAAATGGAACACCCCCAGCTTCCCTAATACCTTCTCTAACAGCTTCGGCTAACCTATCTAGATGCATATGGCCTGGAACTAGATCGGTATAGCTGCATGCTATACCGATGAACGGTTTACCAAAATCCTCGGATCCTAATCCTAAAGCTCTCAATAAAGCACGATGATGAGCTCTCTCTAAACCCGACTTAACGGTATCACTCCTAGACATAACGTACAGAGTCTTAGATATACCTGGATGATATAAAGGTATGGGATGTGTTGAAAACCTAAAATAGTGTAGTCGTCGTAACCTATACTAGGTGTATCTAGATATGTCTAGACGGATAAGAATCGTATCTAGAAGTATAGGTGAAGTTTACGCCGAACTTAGGGATGAAGATAACCCTAAGACCTGTGAAGCTATATGGAGATCGCTACCGATCGAAGGTATAGCTCGAAGATGGGGTGATGAAGTATACTTTGATGTCGGGTTGAATATCGGGTTGGAGAACCCGTCGCAAGACGTAGAGGTGGGTGATATAGCTTTCTGGCCTCCAGGTAGAGCGGTATGCATATTCTTCGGGTTAACTCCGATGAGTAGATGCGATAAACCTAGAGCTTATAGTCCTGTGAACGTATTCGCTAGGATTATGGGTGATCCGAAGGTTTTCCGCAGAGTCGAAGAGGGGGAGAGGATACGTATAGAGAGGGGTTAAAGGTGGAGGATCTAAGGGGGGCTCTTCTCCGCTTTTAAACCTATACCTCTACATGTTATCCTGGAAGGCTTCCCTTCCCCTCCATCCACTTCGAATTCTACATCCAGCAATCGCTTAGCGAGTTCTATACACGTAACCGTATGAAGGGTTAACTCGGTCGTAGCTATACTAGACTCTCCACCTGCTAGAGCCATCCATATTATAAGTTGATCGGCTAGATGCCTATCCACAGGATAAGCTACTTCTATCTGAGATTCAAGATCTTTCACAGCCTCCTCAGCTACCTTCTCTGCAGGTTTACCTCTAACCCCTAAACTATCTGAAGCTATCCTAGCACCGGAGGATAGTTCTGCGTAGAGTAGTACTCCACATCCGGGGCTAGCTGCACATCTAGGGTTAGGTGGTTGGAGAATCTCTTTCTCCAATACGATATCATATCCTCTCCTAGATAGGAGTTTCTCAACCGTAGATACCATACGATCCACTATATGTGAAGGAAGTCTCGAGCTATAAGCTATCCCAGCTATACGTTTAACGTAACCGAACTCTACGATACGTATAGGCTTCAACATCCCCTCTATGGATGTAGAGCTAGCTTTAACTATACCACCACCTACAGGGTAGAAGCCTCTACGTAGCAGCTCTATACGTGGATCGAACCCCATCATCCTGAGTACCGGTAGCAGTATCCTCTCTAGGTAATCTATCGGGGGAGCCATAGGATTATTCGTCCCACCGGTTATCGTAACCTCTACGTAATCGCGGGTGAAAGCCATCACGGGTAGGAGAGCTTGTAGAACTAGAGTTATACTTCCAGCGGTACCTATATCGAAATCGTACCTCCCACCTCTAATAGAGCCAGGTATGAAGGTTAACTCCTGAGAACCTAGCCTTAATCCTTCCAACTTAGCGCTAGATAGCCTAGCTACAGATTCGACAGAGATCATATGCTGCCTCGCAAGACCGGGATTAGGCCTCTTAGCTCTTATCCTAACTATCCTGATAGGCGTACCTGTTATAGCTGCTATCGGTAGAGTGAACCTTAGTATCTGCCCCCCACCTTCTAGGATATCGCCATAGACGGTTTTCATAGCCGATTAGATTATATAGGGATAGCGAGCTATAAGCTTAGGCTGATATTCTTCGAGAAAAATTTACTTCGAAGTATACGTTAGCGTATCGTATGAAATAGGAGCTATACGGTGGTAGGTTGGGTTGGAGCTTTCTGAAGAGTTAGAAGAAACCTATTATCGTCAAGGCTATAGAATAGTAGGTTTATACAGGCATAGCGCTGTCAAGATCTGCGAATGGACAAGGGAAGCGTTAAGGAGTGGAAGATACTGTTTTAAGCAGAAATGGTATGGCGTACAAAGTCATAGATGCCTGCAATGTACTACTGCTCTCTACTGGTGTCTAAATAGATGCCTATATTGCTGGAGGAGTTTTAAAGGTATGAAGATATTACCTGGGGACAGCGTTAGATGGGATGAGCCTAGATTACTCATAGATGAGATGGTGAAAGCTCAAAGAGGTTTACTCATAGGTTTTAAAGGCAATCCTAAAATCGATAAATCTATGCTAGAGGAGGCTTTCAACCCTACGAACATAGCGATAAGCCTTATAGGCGAAAGCCTCCTTTATCCATACCTATCCGATTTCATAGAGCTGACTAAACGTAGGAATATGACGAGCTTCCTCGTAACTAAAGGAACGACGCCGGATAATCTTCAACAGTTATCGTCGCATCCGACGAACCTCTACATAAGCTTATGCAGTCCAGATGAAGATACTTTCAGGAGACTTGAGACACCCCTAGTACCTGACGGGTGGGATAGGGTTCTCAGGAGTTTGGAGCTATTCTCAACCTTCGTAAATTCTCGGAGAGTGATAAGGATAACTTTAGTTAGAGGGTGGAATATGGATAGAGTGGACGGCTATGCGAAGCTCATAGAGAAGGCTAACCCAGATTTCATAGAGCCGAAAGCGTATATGTGGGTTGGTGAGTCCATTAGAAGATTACCTAGAGATGCTATGCCTACACTGGAGGATGTGGTAAGTTTCGCGTATAAGTTAGCTAGGGCTACCGGCTATCGGTTGGTAGATGTATTCGAACCTAGCCGTGTAGCTTTACTCGCCAAGTAGGCTGACCGGATTAGAGTATTAGGCAAGTTTAAGACTTAATTATCAGTTGTCTCTCAGCATAGATTCGATATGGTAGTAAGCCGTGATGTACTGACGGGGATGTTCGAGAAGTTGAGGGGGGAGCTGAACTTAGAGTCAGAGTTAGATGAGAAGATCAGGTTACTCTGTAGAGAGGTTATAAGATACTCTAAGCTATCTATACTTAATCGTCATAGAGGTGAGACGGAGAAAGCGTATACAAACCTACGAGAAGCCGAGTCTAGACTGAACACCCTTAGAAGCCTGGTATTATCGCGTCCTGAGGTAATCGGGATGGAATCGTATAGGATGGCTTGCCAAGAGTATGTAGAAGCATACCTTTATCTATGCTGTACCGATGGGATAATACCTAAGCTTCCAGAGGAGCTGAACGTAAGCCCATCTACCTATATATTAGGTTTAGCAGATCTCGTAGGCGAGCTTAGACGGGGTGTATTAGAGTATCTGAGGAGGGGAGATTTCGTGAATGCTGAAGAATATTCTAGGATTATGAAGTGGATATACGAGGAATTACTCCTCATAGAAGGGCCGCCAGCTCTATCCGGTAGGCTTAGACATAAGATCGATGTAGCTAGGAGGATGGTGGAGACTACCGAGAGCGAGCTATTCTTCGAATCGGGTAAGAAGAAGCTTATCGAAGCTCTATCGAAGCTTACAGGATGATAAGCGTATAGCCTTCACCTAGGCTTCCTCCCTATGGTATGGTTTACCAAGATGTTGAGGCGCACCTATCCTCCATCTAATCTTCTCAATGTTAAGGAGTGCTAACGATATTATCGTAAATAGGTATGGTAGAGTGGATAGGAGAGGAGGGGATAAGCCTAGTGGTTGTAATCTGAATTGTAGTATCCTTATCCCGCCGAATAGATAAGAGCCTATAAGAGCGTAGAGTGGATTCCAGGCGGAGAATACCGTAAGAGCGAGAGCTATCCATCCCTGACCGGCTGTCATACCTTCTATCCACGTAGGCGTATATGCTACACTTAGATACGCCCCAGCTAAACCTGCTAAAGCGCCTCCGAGTAGGGTGCATCTATATCTAACAGTGTATACGTTTATACCTAGCGAGTCGGCAGACTTAGGGTTATCACCTACCATCCTTATAGCTATGCCTATCTTAGTCTTGAAGAGTATATACCATAGGATAGCTGTGAGTATATATGAGAAAAACGTTAACGCATTCTGTCTGAAGAATGCTCCTATGACAGGTATATCGGATAGTAAAGCTACCTCTATAATGCCTAAGGAATTACGTAGAGGGGTACCTATAAGATTCCTACCTATAAGGGAGCTTATACCTAAACCCATCATGGATAGAGCTAAACCAGATATCACCTGGTTGGATCTAATCGTTATCGAGATGAACCCATGTATGAGGGATAGAAGCATACCCGATATACTAGCTGAGAGCAGGCCTATGATAATATTACCTGTGGATAGAGTTGCGTAGAAGGCTATAGTAGCACCTACAGCCATCATACCCTCTACACCTAGATTCAATACGCCTGAACGTTCAGCGTATATCTCGCCTAAAGCAGCTAGTAGGATAGCCGTACTAGCGCTTATCATCATAGCGATGAACTCCGTTATATAGTCCATCTACCCCACCTTACACGGTACCTTCCCAAAGCTTCGACCACGAGCATCGATAGAAGGATGCATCCGTTGAATATATTCGAGGTTGCAAACGGAAGACCTAGGGATACCTGGATTATATCTCTACCGGTTAGTAGAAATGCGAGGAGGAATGCGGATGGGATGGAGCCTAGAGGATTCAACCCGCTAAGCCATGCCCCTATTATAGCTGTGTATCCATACCCGGAGGATATCGAGGATGCATACCTTAAACGTCTATGCACACCGCATACCTCCCCTACGCCGGCTAAACCTACTAACCCTCCGCTTATAACCATAGCTATCATCAGTCTACTACCATATGGCATACCTAGATAGTCTGCAATCTTCCTTCCCTGACCGCATACCTTCATCTCAAAGCCTAAAACGGTTTTAGAGAATAGCATATACACCATTATAGATGAAAACACACCGAATATGAGTGTAGGCCAGTGTATCCTTGTACCTGGTATAAGCGGAAGCCATACGGTATCTGGAAATTTATCTGTATATGGGAATCCCCATTCACGAGCACCCTTCCACGGCCCGTAAACTAGATAGTCTACTATCCCGCTAGCTACATAATTCATCATAAGCGTCGAAACTATTTCGTTCACGTTCAATCTAACTTTCAATATTATGGGTATAAGCGCCCATGAAGCCCCGAATATCATGCCTACCAGTAAAGCTAGAGGTAGACGAAGCGGATCGTATACGTCTACGAAGAGGGCTATCCAAGTCGCTCCTACCGCTCCTAGAAGTAGCTGGCCTTCGGCACCTATATTCCATATACCAGCTTTAAACGCTACGATAAGACCTACCGTGCAAAGCAGTATCGGGATCAGCTTAGTCGTTATCTCAGCTAACCCTGAATATGTAAACGATCTTACGAATATAAGCGTATAAGCGTACCATGGATCGATACCGCTGATAGCGAATAATATAGCCGAGAAAAGGAATGAGAGGATTACAGCTAGAACCTTTAGAAGAATCCTAGCTGGTAAACCCGGTTCCTCCCGTCTCTCTATCTTCAAACCATGTATCATCTTAACCTTCATGACCCCATAACACCGCTCATCATTAACCCTATCTTCTCAGGATCCGCCTCATCCGCCTCTACGATGTCTACGAATCTTCCTCCATACATAACGGCTATCCTATCACTAAGTTGAAGTATTTCTTCTAGATCCTCAGATACTAGGAGCACAGCTGATTTCCTTCTAAGTTCGAGTAGAAGCTTTCTAACCTTGTTGGTTGAAGCGATATCCAAACCGAAAGTCGGATGAACCGCGACGATCAGATCTTTATCGCTTGAAAGCTCTCTAGCTAAGATCAGCCTTGCTATATTACCTCCAGAGAGTTTACCTGCTAGAGTTCCTAGGCTAGGAGTGACGACATCGTATGTTTCGACGAGCCTTTCAGTATGCAATTTCAATTCGTTAAACTTAATAAAACCATTATTCGAAAAATTCTTATAGAATGTTAAGGCGATATTATCTAGAACCGTAAACGAAGGTAATAAACCTAATCCGATACGCTCATCAGGTATATGCGATCCATATAGACGGAAACGCCTCGGAGAGGATAGCTCTTCACCTTTTATAAGGATTCTACCTCTACTAACATCCCTTAAACCTGTTATAGCTTCTACAAGTTCCCTCTGCCCATTACCAGCAACACCTGCTATACCGAATATCTCGCCTCTTCTAACGTAGAAGTTTACGCCTCTAACAGCTTCACCACCCATATCATCCAGTACATGGAGATCCTCAACCCGAAGCACTTCCTCCCCCAGCTCCACCCTATCCCTAACCGTATGCCTATCGATATCCGTACCGATCATAAGCCTGACGAGCTCATGTTCATCGACCTCGTTCCTAGTAACAGATGCAACACATCTACCCCTCCTCAGTACGGTAATCCTATCAGCTATCCTTAAGACCTCTGGTATCCTATGCGATACAAAGACTATACCCCTACCCTCATCCCTCATCTTCGATATACAATCGAAGAGCGAATTAACCTCCCATGGTGAGAGCATCGTAGTAGGCTCATCTAGTATGAGTATCTTAGAACCCCTTACTATACCTTTAATCAACTCAATCTTATGCTTCTCCCCGAAGGATAGATGATAGACTATGGCATCGAAATCTAGCGAGATACCATACCTCCTTGCTACCTCCAGTATATAGTCTAAACCGCTACTGGCATGGAGGCCGGGTAGTAACACCGTTAAATTCTCAGCTACGGTTAAACTTTCAACCAGCTCTGGAAGCTGAGGAACTCTCCCTATACCAAGCCTTATAGCGTCTTTAGGCGAATTTATGTAAACTCTCCTCCCCTCCACATAAATCTCACCGTCATCCGGCTTATACAACCCGTACAGTATGTTCATAAGGGTTGATTTACCAGCACCATTCTCACCGAGCAAACCGTGAACTTCGCCTCTATACAACGTAAAATCTATGGAATCATTAGCTACTACGTTAGAGAAACGTTTTGTTATCCTCACCATCCTTACTAGTTCTTCCATCACAGATCGCAGACCCCCGTATAAAGGAGGTTAGAGGGATTCTTAGAAAATCTATGGGATCATCTAGGTACCTCAGCGATGATATTATCTACAAACCAATCTATCGTCCATAATTCATCGTGAGTCATCCTACGGCCGGGCTTCACCTTAAGACTTCCTTTATTATCGTAGATAGGCCCTGTGAACGGATCGAATATAACGGTATCCTCGGACATCTGCTCTAACCTCTTCATCACAAGATCGTAGATACTTATCCTACCGAACTCTGGATGATCCATATACTTCCCTTTAAGTATAGGGATGAACTTCGGGTTTATAGGCACACCGTAATCAGCTCCAAGTTCTACGGCACCCTCCCTAAGCATCCACCAATAATCTACGTTCTCCAGATTCTTTGAGGTATAGTATCCAGATCGTATCTTCGAGAGGATATCCGCGTATATAACCTCCCATCGTACAAGCTGCCCGCTAACACAGGAGTTCTCCCCGAATCTAAGCATAGGACTGTAGTGAGCAAAGGAGTATACAGGCTTACCGCGTTTAGTCGTATATTCTTCGCAAACCTCGACCACTGTAGGAGAATCCTCCGTAAACGCTAACACATCTGCACCCCATGCTATAAGTGCTTCAGCAGCTTCCCTAGCTTTAGATGGATCATACCATGCGAATAGCCATCTAACATCCACCCTAGCATCGGGGTTAACCTCTTTAACACCTAGAGCAAAAGCGTTTATATGACGAACGACCTCAGGTATCGGATACGCCGCAACATATCCTATCTTATTGGTTTTCGTTAGAGCACCTGCTATAAGTCCATTGAGATAGTATAGCTGGTAGAACTCTGCGAAGTATGTACCTACATTCGCTCTCCTCCTATAGCCGGAGCAGTGGAAGAATATTTTATCTGGATACTTCTCGCCAGCTTCGTATGTTGCATCCATAAAGCCAAAGCTCGTAGTGAATACGACATCGCATTTCTCCTCTGTTATAAGCCTATCGATAACCCTTGGACAATCAGCCTCGAGAACCCTTTCTACAGGTATAGTTTCGATCCAAGGGAATATCTGTTCCAGATACCTACGAGCATCATCATGAGCACGTGTCCACCCGTAATCGAGAATAGGCCCAACATATATGAAACCAACCTTCAAAGGCTTCTTCAGCACGTTAAGCTCGGCTAACACATTACTGTAATCACTACTCAATTTATCGTACGCTGCTTTTAGAGATGTATACTCAGTTCTAATCCTTTCATATTCCGCTGATGGAACTACGCCGAACCTACTTCCGACGAGATAACCTACGATAATACCGGTTATAAGACATAATAGAGCGGCGGCTACTACCTTCATACCGGTTCTCACATACATACACTAAGTATCATATGTTAAAACATCTTTGATATAAATTCTTTTATAATAGACGTGTATATTTGACATGTTAAAATCAAATGTAAGGTGCGAACTACCATAAGTAGCTCTTAGAGTATATGTGAGCGAGGTGCAGAGGTTCGGGGAGTGTATGGATACCTAAGCATATCTTGACTATCTCTAGAGAAGAATCAGGAGAAACCATATTACCGGGTGATATGAATAGGTACTTCGCACCACGACGTATCACGTATCCGACATGCCTACCTGAATAGAATATAGGTTTAGCCTCCCCCTCTCTAGAAGGCTTCTCGTATTCGAAATCCTTCAACGGGTTCAAAGCTACACCTACAGTAGGGATATTTAACACTACACCTATATGCGATGCTAAACCGCAGAATCTAGGATGAGCTATACCGTGACCGTTGCAAAGTAGTATATCGAACCACTCTCTCAATCTCTTAATAGACTTCATCGATAACTGGACCTCCCTGAAACCTAGAAAACCTGGATAATACGGTATAGGAGCTTCACCTATAGCATAGCTTACATCTAGAACCTCCATACATAGGATATCTACTACGACTGAAGCAGCACAGCCCAGCTCACCCCTAAAACTTACATCTACACCAGCAACCCGTCTCGGAGGACTACGAAATATATCTGAAGTGATAACTTTGGAAGCTATTATTTTCTGAGCTCTTTCGAATCTATTCAGATTTAACCTAGGATACTGGAACTTCGACATCTACGATGTCACCATCTCTAAGTTTAAGCTTCTCACGAATATTCTCAGCAGAGATTATTTCGATTACATCCGCCCCATAATGCGTTCTCTCAGGGAATACAATGTATACCTCTTCACCTCTAAGGTATGCTTTATAACATTTAACATCACCATAACTCCTACTATCGTTACTAAACCCTTTAATGTTAATGCCTGGAAGCATAAGTATGCTTCTAGCGATCTTAATATCGTCCAAGCTTTTAAGTTTCACATTCAAGGTACCTGGATACGGTATGAAGCCTAGCTTCTCCAGGAAAAACTTAGAATATACTTTAACGTAGTATGCCCCCTCACCTAGACCTGAGAAGACTGTACCGCGGAACACTAGTATGGTTGGCTTTTCTAGGATATTTTTAAGCATATTGTATAGATCTATAATGGGGACAAATCCCTCCATAGTCACCTTAACCCTACTGCTCTTGAAGCTTTTATCCCTCTCTATTAGCTTCTCCTCCTCGAGTCTCCTTAAAAGTCTGGAAGCGGATTGCTGGCTCAATCCTAAAATAGAGCCTAACCTTCTCGTAGAGATCTCTATGAATTTTCTATGAGCACCTAATTCTGTAAGCTTGATTAAAGCTAATAGATATAAGGGTTTCATCCTTCTATTGTCTACCACTTCACTTATCACCTCTGTATAATTCAAGTTTTCCTCTGATATCCGTAGAACTCGATACGCTAGAATGTTTGAATTTATCTATCCTAATAAGTTCGATTTTAACGTTTAAATCAGCTATAGCCTTCCTAACCTCCTCTTCGATTTCATCCTGATCATATCCTAATACTATAACATCAGGTCGATATTCTTCGATTACTCTTCGAATCGAAGGCGGTTCATAGCCAAGGATAGCTCGATCTACTGGTTTCAATTCCTCTACTATAGTACGTCTCTCCTCCTCCGGTATCACAGGCGATCTACCACTCTTAGCTTTCACAGTAGAATCCCTAGCAACTACCACTATAAGCTCTCCATCATAACCTGCGATCTCTTTAGCTTTCCTTAGAAAATATACGTGTCCCATATGGATTATATCGAAAACCCCGGATGCTATTACCTTCTTACCCATCTTATCTTCACCATTCGAATTCGGCTAACTTAAGGAGCCTTAAAGCTTCCATAATCCCTTCTGCATAGCATACAGCTACTAAACTCGAAGCTACATCCCCTCTATCTAGGAACGCTCTTGAATCCTCTACATAACTTTTAACCCAGTCGATTAGCATCTTAACCTCTGACGGGGAGATAGTGACAGGAACCTCCGTAAACTTAGCTTCTGATAGAACTCTATACATACCCTGTATATACCTTAAAACTCTCACCTTTAACTCTTCCTCAGAAGATCCCGGGGTGCTTCTGCGAGGCATAGCAGCGCCTCAACCTCCATGAAATGTAACCTACCAGGTACAACTAAACTATGTGGTGGACCTCCGAAGTCGTAATACTTAATCTTAGATAACCTATCAGCTTTAACGATAAAATCCGTGGATCCAACCCTAGCAACACCTACTACTAACCTATCGCTACCGAAAACAGATCTACCCATCCTAGCCTCCATAATCTCGAGGATCTCTACGGCTTCACCTATACTCACCCAATATCCTTCCTCCACGTCAAGATCTAAGAGTATTAATGTATGCAGACCTCTACTCAGGTTATCCTCGACAACTTCGTAAACAGTTAGAGGAAGAGCTCCGCCTCTAACCTTGGTTAAAGTTACTATTCTGCCGAAATTATATATATGCAAGCCTGTAGCACTCGAAATAGCGGAGATTATCGAAGCAGAATTAACTACCTTTACAGGTATACCTCTCTTATATGCTTCAATCACTAGGGACATATGAGTGGTAGCTATAAGCGGGTCGCCGGGGGTTAATAACGCGATGTCACACCTACCAGCTTCCTCGATAATACGTTCATATCCATCTTCAAGATCCCTACGTTTAAGTAAGTTTAACTCTTTACCGATAACCCCCTTAAGGATATCTAAGGTTAGACCAGGTATGATACTTGTATATAATTCTACGTATACCTTATCGCTCGATCTAGCTTCGATTAAACCTTCAAGCGTTATGCCATATACGTTCAACCCTAACCCTATAAGTTTGAGCATCGTTAAACTCTCCCTTCAACTTCATCTAGAAATCTCTCTAGGAAAATTAGTATAAATCTATGTCTATCTTCAGCTATCTTTCTAGCAGTTTCTGTATTCATGTAATCCTTCAACTTGAGGAGCTTCTCATGGAAATGTGTAAAGGTGGATTTAAGTTTGAACGGATCATATGCACTCGGCTTCTCACCTGGAAGATACATAGGTAGACTCCTGAACCCGCCGTAAGCGAACGCTCTAGCTACACCTATAGCTCCTAACGCATCCAACCTATCGGCATCCTGGAGTATACAAGCTTCTATGGTACCAGGGGTTATACTAGCTCCAAACCTATGAACTCTTATAGCGTAAACAACCTTCTCTATAATATCGCTAGGGATACCTAGATCTTCTAGAACCGAACAAGCTATCTTAGCTCCCTCCTCCGCGTGATCAATACCCTCGTATACCTCCCTAAGGATAGCTATATCATGGAGTAAAGCTGCTAGTAAGATCGTATCTAGATCGCCACCTTCGATCGATGCTATCCTAATAGCTGATCTACAGACTCTCTCGACATGAAGCCATCCATGACCAGCTGTATCGAGACCAAGCATATCTCTAACGTATGAAGCTATTTTGACGTATAATTCTAGAGGTATCTTAAGACGATCCTTAACTTCGTGTATAATCGATTCTAAGCTATAGGACATAGCATTTACCGTATCTAAACCTAACCTAATCGCTCACATAACTTTTCTAAGTTTTAAGCTCCTCTTCGGTAGCCCTCCTCTTAACAGCCTTATCGAATACTATCCAGTTTCTATACCATTCCTCATTCTCCCTTTTCAATAGATCTAAAACCATCTTCGTCAGCTCTTTAGCTGAAACCTCCGTTAAGCCTCCGTCCAGTATTCTACCCTCCACGATTTTAGCTATCCTCCGAGCTGCATCTATAGACGCACCGGATTTTAGACAACTGACAACTATCTTCTCAGGTATAAACTCCTCTCTTCTACCATCCCTCTTAATAACTACGATCATCCCCGTCCAAATCATATACCTAACAGCCTTATCTAGATATACGTTTCCCCGAAAACTCCGGATTCATCATATGGATGGTAAAATTTCGAGGAGCTTCCTCAACCCCTCTATATCTTTGATTTCACGCTTCAAAAGATTTCTAAGCTTAAGCCAGTATGTTAGGTTAACTTTAACACCTACCGATTCGAGTCTACTCATTATCTTATACGCTAATTCTACACCCTGAGGATCGAAATCTGTAAGGATGATCACCTCATCTACACCTTCCAATCTTTCGATCATCCTCTCTAAGCTATCACCGTTTTTAATAACCAGGATGTTAAGGTTTAAACCGATAGCTTCAAGAGCTTCACGATCCTTAGTACCTTCGACTATCAAAATCTTATCGCTACAGTATGATTTCATCTCCCTTAAAATTTTATAGGCCTCCTCGTAGCATTCCATCATACATCGATTCAGAGATCTTCACCTCGTCACAGTCATGTTCTCTAACACCTTAAGAAGCTTGTAGGCACTACTGTTCCTATTGAAGTAATCTCTGATAGGTTTAAGTTTTTCTGCTAAAGCTTCAGCTACGGCTTCCTTTAAATCTAACGGATGAATCTCGCCCTTAACGTATAGAGATTCAAGCTCTCCATATGATTCGATCTCTAAATACATGGCATTCCTCCTTTCTACCCTAAGCCTATATCCATCTCTCCTAAAGAGTAGCAGTCTACAGATCTCGGTTATAGGATTGCCTCGAACATCCTTCGGTGGACAATACGCTTTTCTAATCTTACTCCTTATAGTATCTTCATCGTCATGGATGAAAATGCAGGTTTCAGGCTTCGATTTACTCATCTTAACAGAGATCCAATCCTCTTCGCTTATACTCGTTACATCCATCCTACCTATACCTGATAGACCTATAAGCAGAGGGGTATGTAACGCTACAGGCTTTCTATAACCTAGCTTCTCAGCAATCTCTATAGCTAGTACATGAGCCCTCCTCTGATCCATACCGCCTAGACATAGATCTAGGTTGAGATAGAATATATCTGCTACCTGCATGCATGGATATATAAGCTTCGAGAAATCCATACGTGCTTCGCTGGATCTCCTACCCATTATAGTTATAGCTCTCTTAACCCTAGCTAAACTTAGATTCTTAGCGACTTTCAATACTAAAGCCCAGTAATCTGGATACCCAACCATACTATCTGCTTTAACCAGTTCGACTCTACCTATATCTACGCCTATAGCTCTAAGACAATGCTCTATATACTCCGCACAGATCCTGATATTTCCAAGATCTCCTCCAAGCTTATCGTTTATCCACGCGTGCCATGTCGCCTCTAACAGAACCATATCTACGCCTACATCTACTAGCTCCTTAAACTTCTCAGCCCATATAAGCCATCCGATTGAAAATAAACCTGAAGGTTCTACGCCGATATAACCTCTAAGTCTCCTACCCTCCTCTAACATAAATCTAAGCCTAGACTCTGTTATAACCTCTTCTAAACCAGTAGTAATTAAGCGAAGCTTATCCTCTACATCCACGACGATCTCCCTCGAAGATAAACCTTAATTTAAGAAAAGAGTCTAATAACTCTATCTTGGGGCGGCAGATTAAGCCCCATACGAAGAGTACTGGATGGAGCAGGGTGGAGCACCCGGTCGATGATATCTAGCCGTTAGTGTATGGGGACACAGCCGCCCCCGATTAGGTAACGAGTAAAACATTATTTCTAATCGATTTAAATTAGATTAAAATTGTTCTATAAATATATATATTGAAAATTTAATTGTAATAAGTGATGAAATAATATTTATAATAACACTTAAAATTTATATAGAAGAATTTATCGATATATAGCTATTTCAATGTATAGCTAGGATTCCACTGAACACTATTAAGGGTGAAATCTCTAATTCCAATCTTTACCATGGATGAATCAAAATATTTTTTAGCAGGGTCTCCACTCTCTATCTATAACGTATCGGTGTAGCATATGGGTGAACAAGGCTTATCTCTTAAATATGTTGTTTACGCGAAGTTCGAGGTAGATGGGCTAGTAGATAAACCGGATGTTGTAGGGGCTGTTTTCGGTCAAACAGAGGGACTTTTTGGAGCTGAACTAGATCTTCGAGAACTTCAGAAGAACGGAAGGATAGGGAGGATAGAGATTAAGCTTTCGAAGAAGCAGAATAAGACTCTAGGCGAAATCATGATACCTACATCGCTAGATAGAGTTTCGGTAGCTCTAATAGCTGCTTCACTTGAAAGCATAGATAGGGTAGGGCCGTATAAAGCTGAAGTGAAGCTGGATAGGATAGAGGATGTCAGGGAGGAGAAACGTAAGTTCATCGTTAAAAGAGCTAAGGAGATCCTGCAGAACTGGAATATAGATTCAGCTACAACGATAGAGAATATACGTAGAGAATTAGAGAGGATAGCATCGGGTAAAACTGAGGTTATACCGTTCGGTGAAGAGGGCATACCTATGGGTCCTAGAGCTCTTCAAGATGATACGCTTATACTCGTCGAAGGACGTGCTGACGTGATAAACCTGCTTAGAGCTAATGTAGAGAACGTGATATCTATTGAAGGTATAAAGATACCTGAATCCGTAGCAGAGCTAACTAAGATTAAGAAGGAAGTTACAGTTCTCCTCGATGGGGATAGAGCGGGCGATCTCATCCTACAAGAACTACTACAGAAGGGTATAAAGATAGATTACGTAGCTAGAGCACCGCCAGATAAGGAGGTTGAAGATCTAACCCCGAAGGAAATCTTAGAAGCGCTAGAACGGAGAACACCTATAGAATCTTATAAAGGTAGAGTAGAGCTTAACGTAGATATTCTCAAGAAGTTTGCTTCTGATGTAAAGGATACACTCGAAGGATTATTATTAAACGAAAAGGGTGAAGTATTGGATAGGATATCTGTAAGCCAGCTAGCCGAAAAAATCGAATCTACCGAGAACGTTAGAGCAGTAATATTCGACGGGGTAATCTCACAGAGGATACTAGATCTCGCTCTTAAGAAGAAGATCGACGTAATAGTAGGTCGTAGAATGGCGGAGGTAGCTAGAAAGCCTCAGAATATTAGGGTTTACGTATTCGAGGAGCTAGGATTAGCATAAGACTTACGTAGCTAGTGAGTACATGGATATCTATAGCTTTAACCCTCTTCAGTCTAGCTTTGGTCGAAATGAAGGTAGAAAGCGGTACCCCTGATGGTATAACCATGAATATCTGCATACATCAGCCATTAACGTTCCCTTCAGATCCATTCATAGTATTCTTCCTACTACATATCTAATGAAATCTTCAGATTAGGTAAGCTGAAGATGTCAATTCGAAGAGTTACCGAACTATAGATTATGATACCTACTTCTAAAGATAGCTCGAGATATGTCTATCTATATAGAATCGAGATTTAAAGGTTAAACTATACGTGAGAATATGAACTCTATCCAATCATCATATAGAGAATTGACGACAAGATAACGGTTAGCATAGTATCGGTGAACGTTGTTTCTAACGGTATTACGAAGTCATCTGGGTTTAACCCAAGTCTAAACGTAACTATCGCCATAACGAACGAGAAAACGATAACGATAGGTGCGACTAGAAGAAATGTTAGGATTATAGCTAGGATTGAGAGGAAACCTCCACCGGTTACATAGGATAGTATAGAGTATAATACGAACATTATGAAGGCGGCGGATGTTATCAGAAGTATCTCCCATAAAAGCTTCACGACACCTTTAATCTTCAGCTCGATCAGACCTAGTATGATCCTAGTAGTACATATAGATCCGAAACTCGCCCCTATATCTCCTATAGTATCTATGAGAGCTGGGTAGACCACTACTATACCAGGCTTCTCCTCGATGATACCTCTAACCCTAGATAGAAATACCCCTCCAATGGAGGATAGTAGCGAAACTATACAAATGGTAAGGGTGGTTTCACGTATAACCTCCATATAATCCCTATCTCTCTTAAATATGAAAGCTATGTAGATAGTTGTCGATATGAATACTACGGTGAGCAGGAGCAGGATCCACGTATATCCTCCTCTAATAGATAGCAAAGTTAGAATATACATGAAAGTAGCTATTATATCCGTCATAGTAGATGAGATAGGGTAGGTCACTACATCTGGATCTAACCCGCGTCTATAAAGCATGAATGAGAAGAACGATGTTAAAGGCTCCGTTATAAGAGTGGTAGCATACTGGGATACTACGGCTACGGATACTATCACTAAGAGGAGATACACTTCCACGCCGTAAAACATGTGCGAGAGTAGAAATATTATAAAGCCGCCTAGGATACTCATAAACATCGTCGTAGTGAATAGAGCAGCTAAGATGGCATGAAAATACTGTGTATTCCCTCTAAGCTTCGGACTCACAAGTTTTAGATGAAGACCTGTACTCAGCCTTCCGCTTAGGATGCCGTTGATAGCCCCCCTAACGCTTATGATCATAGGGTAGAGCATTACAGTCCAGTAGTAGGCCGTTAACACGGAGATCCAAAAAGCAGCTATACTACCAGCGAGGAGACCACCTAAAGCTGTTTGAAGAGCTAACAGGCTTTCCTTAAACACTTTGAGCTCTCTATTCTCTAAGTCTATCCTTCGCGTCATATCCTCGATCCTCTCTAAACTATCTACTTAGAGCTGATAAAGCCCAGACGTAATGACATAGGACTAACCTAAAAATTTATTTAGAAGGAGGGATCGAAAATTCTTAGTAGGAAAAGGGTAAATTGAAACGTCTCTCAGAACTCAACTCCTTCGATGAAGATGAGGAGAAGATCTCCTATAAACCTATACCCGTTAGAGAGCTCTTAGTAGAGCTTAAAGATACATCTGAGCTTATGTTAGACCTAGCATACTCATCCATACTATTCGATGATAAAGAGTTAGCAGAAGAAGTCTTAGAGTTAGAGGAGAGGATGGATTATCTCGTACAACTCCTACAGATAAACTGTATGGCGGCAAGTAGGAGTGTGAAAAATGCTGAAAACCTACTACCGATCCTCAGTATAGCATCGGCTACCGATAAGATATCGGATGCAGCCGGAGATTTAGCGATAATCACTCTTAGGGGGATTAAGGTGCATCCGTTATTAAGGGAGGCATTCAGCCGTGTAAGCGAGAAGCTTACATGCGTTAGAGTGGGGGTGGATTCGGAGCTAGCCGGTATGAAGATAGGAAGCTCGAGGCTAATATCTGATGTAGGTGTAGATATCATAGCTATAAGAAGGGGGAAGAACTTGATAGTAAATCCAGATGAGGATGACGTCATAGTAGAGGGGGATGTACTATACGCTAGAGGAACTGCTAAGGGTATAGAGGAGTTCGAGGAGATGGGAGAGGAATTAAGATGCAAGTATCCGGATATCGAAGGTATCACTACGAAGGAGCTTGAAGAGGCTGTTAGAAGGTTTGTAGAGCTTAAAGATACATCTGAGCTTATGTTAGATCTAGCATATTCATCCATACTATTGAGTAGCAACGAGCTGGCAAAAGAGGTTTTAGTGTTAGAGGAATATATGGATGAAAAACATACGGAATTCGAACTCTTCATATTATCTATGAAGCCTATGTTAGAGAATACGAAAGGCGTTTTAGGATTGATAAGGACGGCACTAGTAATCGAAGAGATAGCTGATGCTGCGGCTAGGATAGCGAACACGTTAATTTTAGGTCGAGGACTTCACCCAGTATTGAAGAGAAGTCTAGAGGAAACAGATGAAACGATAGTTAAGATAGAAGTTCCAGAAGGTTCACCTATAGCTGGTAAAACTCTGAGAGAAGTGAGTGAGCAGAGTAGTATGGGTGTATGGATTGTCGCGGTTATGAGAGGAGGGAGATGGATAAGAGCTAAACCTGATACCGTTATAGAAGACGGAGATACGCTAGTAGCCTCAGTCTACTCTGATGGTATGGATGATTTCGTATCTATGGTTAAAGGTTACGGAGAATAGATCGTAAAGATTTTTTAAACTAGACATAAGTAAAATCGATTCGATGGGTCTAATAGATAGAATAACCGATTTCCGTTATACTCAACGATACGGTCCTGAATGGGGTTCAGGGGGTATATTCGGGCTTAGATATTATAAGGGTATGCTATACTTTACGTTAGCTTTCGAAGCTGAAGCTCATTTCATAGGATTGGATCGAAGTAGAGTATATAGGTTTGATCAAGTAGGAGTGAAACCTGGTCCACGTTCAGGTGGAGATACGTATAATGCAGTCGAGACGGTAGATGATAAGATATATTTCGGAGGATGGGTTCACGCACCGGCGGTATATTCAGGTAAAACCAATAGGAGGGGGAAGATACTCTTCCATAACAAATTTAGCCACTTACACTCCTACGATATATACGAAGATCATGTGAAGGTCCTATGGACAGATTCCGTTAACCATGAAACTGAATGGGCTGGTGAAGTATCCGAGATAATCTATGATCCAGTAGGCGATGGGCTCTTTGTAGGTAGAGCTGATGGGCATAGAAATCTAGGTATCTACTACATGGATAGAGAGGAAGAGAGGATGAATTGTATAAGTAGTATACCTGGATTGAAAGGTACACGATATCTAGATCAGGTATGCTTCGATGCCACTAGAAGCTGGATAAGAGGTGTAGAAGCTATACAGATGATAGATCTCGTCACAAAGAAGCTAGAGGTAAAGGAGATAAACTATAGAGAATCATCCGTAGACGGGGGAAGCGTATGGTGGCCATACCCCGGATGCGCCACCTCAGCTTATTCCCGTATCTTCTTCTTCGTTAGGGGGGGTGTGATAGTAGGCGATCCTACAGGAGATATCGAGGAATTAATGTTTGTAAGGCTTTTCGACTTTGGATATACAGGGTACAGCCCTACCAGGACTATGGCTAAATCGATAGCAGGAGGGGTACTCGTAGCGTTTAACGGTTATACGCATGGAGTCGTTCATCCGAGGAACGATTTCGAAGAAAAACTTAAGGAAGCTTTCGATTTCATCGTAGGTCCATCTATACTGTTATACATAACACCACCGTCGATACATGTAGCATCGATTTTCGGAGCTAGAATCACGGGTTTCGAATCTATAGGCGAAAAACTGATAGTCGCTCTATCAAATGAAGCAAACCTCGCAGCTGATGATGCTACACCGATCGATACGGGTGTAAGGGAACTTATATTGTTAGATCAAAGTAGAATATTTGCTTCACGATCGAAACCGATATACTTCCAACTACTAGGTAGACATGTTGGAGATACGGTATGGGGCGGTATACCGCTATACGGCTATAAGGAGCCTAGGATGATTATACGTTCGAGAGGGGAAAGAGGCGATATTAAACTCACTGTATACTCATATGATTTAAATCTACCTGTTATTAAAGCAGAGGTAGATTCGTATACCGTGAAATACGGTGAACCGATAGATCTGTCAACATTCAGAGATAATATAGTTTCATTCAAATTTGATTATGTAAATCCAAATGCAAGGATTAAGATATGTTTGAGTTAAACATCTACTTTGGTATTTATAAGATAAGCATAAAATTTAAGTAAAGGATATTTGCGTATTGTATTTGATCTCGAGTGAACTATATAGATCGGTTGAAGGATAACTTTAAAGCATGGTTCGAAGGTGAAGCCTATACCGACATAGTTTTGATAGCTTCAGCACCTAAACCTGGATACGAATATCGCTGGAGTCCGTGGGATTCATGGAGCATAGTTAAACTGTTTAAGAGAGGGAGGGATCCGATAGAAGCTCTAGATTCATTTGAGGAATGGATACTCAGAACAGTATTCATCGGAGATGGATTTCCAAGGTTCTGGATAAACTTAGGGCCAGGCGCTCTCGCAGCATTCCTAGGAGCTAAACCAATACCCATGGATGATACCGTATGGTTCAAAGGAGGGTTTGATTGGAGCTACTTAGATACACTTGAAGCTAAACCCAGAGGAAATTACTGGAAGCTTGCAGATAGGCTTACCGTAGAAGGTTGCCGACGAGGAAAGGAAAGGTTTGTAGTCGGTATCACGGATATAGGTGGACCTACTGATGTAGCTGGTATACTTAGGGGGGTCGATAAACTGTTTATAGATAGTTTTAGGAATCGAACTAAAGTGAAGAAGCTATTAGATACCGTAGTAGATGCATGGATCGAAGTATACGATAGACACTCCAGAATCATACTTTCAAGTTTAGGGGTAATGTCTTGTTGGATGCATATCCTATACCCTGATATAGGATATCCTATACAATGCGATCTCTCAGTTTATATGTCGCCTAAATTATTCGAAGAAATAGGGTTTAAACCTTTAACTAGACTCTGCGAAAGACTAGAATATCCTGTATACCACCTGGATGGTCCAGGTGAGATCCCGCATCTCGATAGGATAAAAGCTCTACCCGGGTTAAAAGCTATACAATGGACTCCAGGAGCTGGTAAGCCTGACGTAGACGATCCATGCTGGTTCCATCTATATGATAGGATACTAAAGGGTGGGTTGAACCTGGTGCTTCTAGGGATGAAACCTGAAAACATCGTGAAGATAGCTAGAAGGTTTAATCGAGGTAGACTGCTTATCTCTACTCAGTTCAATAGCTTAGTTGAGGCGGAGGCGACGGCTAAGACTGTAGGCTATAAGGATTTTTCCAGTTTTATGATTAACTAGGATTCTGTGAAGGATAGCTAAAGGAATCCACATAGATATACAATCCTTATATCGATCGATATTATATCTCATCATAAATCGGAGAGATGCTGTTTAAAGCGTTAGTGGAGCATTTTGAGAAACTTGAAGCTACCACGAGTAGACTTGCTATGATAGATATATTGGTACATTTATTCAGTGAAACTCCTCCAAACCTTATGGATAAAGTAGTATACCTTACACTAGGCGAGGTATATCCTTCCTACGTAGGGCTAGAGGTGGGGTTAGCGGATAAACTCGTTCTAAGGGCGGTAGTTTTAGCTACAGGTATCCCCGATTTAAAGGTGGAGCAGGAGTATAAAGCGTTGGGGGATTCTGGACTTGTAGCAGAGAAGTTACTATCGACTAAACGTAAAGCTACGTTATTCAGTCAACCGCTTACAGTCGAGAAGGTATACATAACGTTAGAGAAGATGTGTAGAATCTCCGGTGAAGGAGCACAAGATACGAAGATTAAACTTTTCGCAGGATTGTTAACCGATTCCACACCGAAGGAGGCGAAATACCTTTCACGGATAGTATCAGGTAGACTTAGACTCGGTGTAGCGGAGATGACTATACTAGATGCATTAGCAGTGGCATATGGAGGCAGCCGGGAGCTAAGGGATACTATAGAAAGGGCGTACAATATAACGTCGGATATAGGGCTTATTGCTAAAACTCTAGCCGAAGGCGGGATAGATGCCGTAAAGAATATAAAAATAGCTATAGGGAGACCTATAAAGCCACAGTTAGCCGAAAGGCTTTCATCCCTTGACGAAATCCTAGAAAAGCTTAACGGAAGATGTATAGCTGAATACAAGTATGACGGGTTAAGGATTCAAGCCCATATAGCCGACGGAGCGGTAATTCTATTCTCTAGGAGGCAGGAGAATATAACAGAACAGTTTCCAGATATAGTCGAAGCTCTTAAGAAGTGTGTGGTAGCTAACGAAGCTATATTGGATGGGGAGGCGGTACCAGTAGATCCTAATACGGGGGAGCTACTACCGTTTCAAGTTGTAGCTCAGAGGAGGAGAAAATACGATATAGAGAGATACGCCGAGGAAATACCTGTAACGCTATTCCTATTCGATATCCTCTACCTAGATGGAGAGGATTTAACGGTTAAACCATATCTAGAGAGGAAGAAGCTTTTAGAATCGGTAATCAAGGAAACCGATAGAGTTAAATTAGCACAATACATAGTAAGCGGAAACCCTGAAGAGATAGAAAGATTCTTCCATAAGTCTATAGAGGAGGGGACTGAGGGGCTTATATGCAAATCGATACTTCCAAATAGCATATACGAAGCTGGTAAGAGAGGATGGCAGTGGATTAAGTGGAAGAGATCTTATAGATCTGAGATGACCGATACCGTAGATCTTGTAGCTGTAGGCGCGTTTGCAGGTAGAGGTAAACGTGCAGGAACATACGGAGCACTCCTTATGGCTGCATATAACTCAGATAAGGATAGATTCGAAACCGTATGTAAGCTAGGTTCAGGGTTTACAGATGAAGATCTAGCGAAGCTACCAGAGATGTTTAAGCCATACCTTATAAACCATAAACATCCACGCGTAGAATCCAGTATAGAGGCGGATTATTGGTTTGTACCTGTGATCGTAGCAGAGGTTATAGGCGATGAGATAACCCTAAGCCCGATGCATACATGCGGGTTCGAAGCTATAAGACCTAAAAGTGGATTAGCTATAAGATTTCCGAGGCTCGTAAGATTTAGAGAAGATAAAAGCGCGGAAGATGCTACTACAACCACAGAGATAATAGAAATGTATAGGATGCAGCTTAAGACGATAGAGGAAACAACGCCTACAGATACAGCTTAGGTAGCTAGGCAGACAGATTCTAGGAAATACTTGCCGAGTATATAGGATTGTTAGATGTTAATGGATAATAGTTTCCCCTCTCTAGAATTCTGGTAGAGCTTAGCTTAATATAAGTGGGAGCATTAGATAATTAGTAATACCTTATGATGGTTTGGATGAAACCCTACATAAAGATGGTAAGTAGATATATAGCATTTAAGCTGGGGGCATGGAAGCCTTTAGCTGCATTCTATAACGTTACCCTAAGATGTAGTTTGAGATGTAGTTTCTGCAATATATGGAGGCGAAGTGGATATAAGGAGGCTAGCCATGAAGATGCTGTTAGGATCGTTAAAAAGATAGGTGATGCAGGTATACCAGGATTAGGATTCAGCGGAGGAGAACCCCTATTGAGGGAAGATCTAATAGAACTTGCATTCGAAGCGAAAGATTACGGTATGATCACATCTGTGAACACTAACGGAATGCTTGTAAACGAAGGAAACGCTAAAAAATTAAGCAAAGCCTTCGATTACATCATCGTATCCTTAGACGATATAGGTCTACTACACGATGAAGTAAGAGGTATCCACGGTGTATACGATAGAGCGATAGAAGCGATAACTACACTTAAGAGGTATGGAGCTACCATAGGTATCAATACCGTGGTCACACGGGATAACATTCGTAGAATAACTAGGTTATGGAGAAGTCTAAACGATAAAGTAGACTTCTTCACCATACAGCCGGTTAACCCTCCTCAGATGATAGATATAGAGCTATCGTCGAAACTAATCGAAGAACTATACGAATTCAAGAGAAGAGTGAATCCTTCTATACCGCTTCCGAAAAGCTACATAGATGGAATGGCTAGGTATATGTCTGGAGAAGTATACAAGATATGCGATGCTGGTAGACTCTACATAGCGATACAGCCTGATGGGGCTTTAATACCTTGTAGCGTTAGGGATGATGTAATCCTAGGGAATATACTCGAAGAAGATCTAGAGATAATAATCGATGCGAAACGAGATGAGATAGAGCATACCATAGAGAATTGCAGCGGATGCTGGCTTACCTGTACAACTGGTATATCCCTAACCTCTAGGGAGCCGGTAGAGATTATTAATAGCTATAATAGGATTAGATTGAAAGCATCTAAAACCACCACATCTTAACCCTAGGCATAGCTATTATCTCCCTGATAACAGGTCTCCTCTCTCCAGGCCCTCTCACTAAACTATTAGATGGAGCAGCTCTCATCACTATAGCGGTATCCGCACCCTTCTCGGTACCTCCAACCCCAACCACATCCGTACCTATTTCTAATAACCCTAAATCTGTAGCTATCAGTACGACTTCGACAGCTACCTTAAACCCTTGACCCATGAGGTATAGTATATCTCTAGCCTGTTTAAACCTAGGATTACTCAGTGGGGTACTACAATTCTCCACGATAGAACCACCTAACTCCTGTATCTTTTCCGCGAAAACTCTATCCATACTCTTATAGGATATTACTATGGTATCTGCTAAACCTTTAAGGGATTCTACGAATCTCAAACCTGTAGCTCCGCTAGTACTCGCTACGACAACCCACTTTAACCCTAACTCTTTCACTCTATCTTTAACAGCTTCGATTACGTATAACGTATTCTCAGATCCGAAGCGATCAAAGTAGAAATCTATACGCTTTATAAGAGGCATAACCTATATTTTCATCTGCGGACATAATAAGGTTTTGAGTAGCTAACGAATCTGAGGTATTGATGCATCGTTATGCCGGGCAGCCATACTCTAAGGTCAAGGGTAGACAATGGTATCCTATTGACATATATATGTAAAAAATTATTGATTGGACTTCTGCTATATGAAAGGTTTATATAGATATTTCCATTGAGAATTTCCATATATATGTATAAAACGCTAATCAGCAGGGTTCACAACGAATGGAATATAAGTTTGGAGGAAGGGGGTTGAAGTCTAAAGAATGCTGCGGGGTATTCGGAGCTACTTCTAACGCTTTATCTAATTTTAGTATAGCTGAGCTGATATTTCATGGATTATTGGCTCTTCAACATAGAGGACAGGAATCTGCTGGGATCAGTGTAGTTAGTCGTGATGGCATACGTACTCATAAAGAGCTAGGCTTAGTTACGGAGGTATTCGACCAGAGAAAGTTGAAGCTTCTCGATGGTATACGTGGGTTAGGTCATGTAAGGTATTCTACATACGGCGCAAATAGGTTGGAGAATAGCCAGCCTATGGAGTTTGACGGTAAACCACGATTTTCGATATGTTTCAACGGAACTATCGCTAACTATGAACAGCTCAGAAGGAGGCTTGAAAGCGAAGGATACCATTTCTCTACGACATCTGATCTAGAGGTTATGGGCTATCTTATATCGAGATATCTCAGAAGAGGGAAGGATTTAATAGACGCCATCGAAAGCACTATGCGAAAGCTTATCGGATCATATTCGGCTATACTTCTAACTGAGGATGGACTACTCATAGCTTTCAGAGACCCGTATGGAGTTAGACCTCTATGTATGGGTGTTAGAGGGAATTCAAACTATATTTTTTCATCTGAGAGCTCAGCCCTCGATGTCGTCGAAGCTAGATTTATGAGGGATATACCTCCAGGTACAGCGATTCTAGTAGATGATGAACCTGTAGAGATGGATTGTGTGAAATGCGATAAGCATGCACACTGTATGTTTGAATGGGTGTACTTCTCGCGTCCAGATTCTACGATAGAAGGTATAAGCGTATATAATGTAAGGTATAGGCTTGGAGAGAAACTTGCAGAATTATGCAGCGCGGATGCAGATATAGTCGTACCAGTACCTGAGACCAGCAGGATAGCTGCTTTAGGTTTCACAAGGAAGAGTGGGATCCCGCTAGCTGAGGGGTTCGGTGTTAATAGATATGTATGGAGGACCTTCATAATGCCTGAAGAGAGGGGTGAGTACGTAGCCGTGAAGTTCAATCCTATAAAGGAGGTTTTAAGGGGGAAACGTGTCGTAGTGATCGACGATAGCATAGTAAGGGGGACAACTTCGAGGACACTAATCTCCATCATCCGTAAAGCTGGCGCTAACAAGATACATCTCGCAGTTACATGTCCACCTATAATCTCGCCATGCTATATGGGTGTAGATTTTCCGACTTATGATGAGCTTATAGCTTACGATAAATGTCTAGAAGATATCAGGAGGAGTATAGGAGCTGATAGCTTAACCTACATGACGGTAGATGGATTGATGGAATCCATAGGCATGGATGAATCTGAACTCTGTTTAGCATGCCTAACTGGTATCTACCCGATAAGGGTTGATCCTAAGCTTCTGAGTGGGAGGTGGGTTAAAAAGTGAGTGGAATCCTAGGTTTATACGCGTTCGACGAGTTATGGTCTGTATCTAGATTTGTATATTATGGTTTGATGGGGCTTCAACATAGAGGGCAGGAATATAGCTCTATAACGACCTGGATGGATGGTAACCTCTATACGAAGACGTCTAAAGGTTTAGTCGAGGATGGATTCAGAGAGTCTAGTATCAGTAAGCTTAAAGGATACGTAGGGTGTGGGTGTGTATCTACTGGCAAAGAGCTTGAACAGCCTATTACAGCATCTAAGAATGGATTAACGCTCATCTTATACGTTTCCGGAGGTCTAATCGATGCGGATTTCCACGGATTAGCTAGACTCTTACTGGATGAAATAGGTAAGAGCGATATAGAGCAGGCCGGGTTGAGTATCTTAGAGAGGTTCAAAGGGGGATATAGTTTCGTATGTATCACTAGCGATGGGCGGATGCTAGCGGCTAGAGACTCTCTCGGTATTAAGCCTCTATGCGTAGGAGGGCTTGGCTTCGATTTAGCGGTACTAGCTTCCGAATCTTCCGCTTTAGATGTGATCGGGGCGGATCTGTCTAGGGATATAGAGCCAGGAGAGGTATTCGTTATCGAGAAGTTTGATGTGAGAAGAGGGATTACGAACAGCGGAAGGAGGGCGTACTGTTCATTCGAATACGTATATTATGCTAGACCGGATTCTATAATCAACTGTATACATGTATACGATGTGAGGAGGAGGATAGGACATATTCTATCTGAGATGGACCCTGTGGAAGCCGATGTAGTTATAGGAGTACCTGAGACGGCGATACCGTTTGCTATGGCTTACTCCCGAACTGCAGGTATACCTGTAGAGATGGGATTTTATAGAACGGGTAGGAGTATGAGGACGGCGATAAGGCCTACGGAGTTAGAGAGATTGATGGGTGTTCAGCTTAAGCTTAACCCGATTAAAGCCGCTATCAGGGGGAGGAAAGTCGTTTTAATAGATGATAGCGTAGTTAGAGGTACAACTCTGAGGAATACCGTATACCTGCTTAGGAGAAAAGGCGCGAAAGAGGTTCATGTAAGGATAGGTAGCCCGGCTATAAAGGCTAGATGTCCTTATGGTACGGCTGTTCCACCTGAGGATGAACTTATAGGTAGAGCTCTAACATCTGAGGAGATAGCTGAAGTTATAGGTGCGGATAGCTTCAGCTATCTACCCGTGGATAGGCTTGTCGAGGCTATTGGTTTACGTAAGGATTCACTGTGTCTTGGATGTTTTACAGGAGTGTATCCTGATCTCGGGGGTGGCTAGGTGAAAGTTCTACTTGTAGGTGATGGATCTAGGGAGCATGCGATAGCGGAAGCTTTAGCTAGAAGCGTGAAGGAGCCTAAGATCTACGCTTTAATGCATCTCATTAATCCTGGGATAGCTAAGGTATGCGAGCAGAGTTACGGAGGGTATCGTAGAGGTTCCCCGATAGATCCCATACAGGTAGCGAACTACGCTGAAGAATTGAACGTAGATTTCGTATTTATAGGTCCTGAAGAACCTTTATTCCATGGAGTAGCTGATGAGGTTGAGAGAAGAGGTATAGGATGTATAGGTGCGCATAGAGCCGTAGCTGAGGTAGAGATGTCTAAAGCTTATATGAGGAGGCTTATGTGGAAGTATGAAATCCCTGGAAGGCTTAGATTCAAATCCTTCAAAAACGTCGAGGATGCTATAGCGTATATAAGCGAATACGCTGAGAGTTTAGCTATAAAGCCTGCTAGACAAGCTGGAGGTAAGGGTGTTAAGGTTATAGCAGACGTACAGGTATACCTTTCTAAAGAGAAGAGAGAAGTTAAGGCTAAACATGCCGAAAGAGTTGTTAAGGAGCACATGAGGGGCTATGTAGATATAGAGGATAGGGTTCTACTTGAGGAGAAGGTTGAAGGCCCGGAGTATACACTTCAATGCTTCAGTGACGGGGAGACTATACTCCCTATGCCTCTAGTTCAGGATAATAAACATGCATACGAAGATGATCTAGGACCTGAAACAGGTGGTATGGGTTCCATATGCGGTAAAGGGTTAATCTTACCGTTCATAACTATGGAGGAATATAGTAGATCGGTCGAGATCGTTAAGAAGATGGTTGAAGCTGTACAGAAAGAAACCGGTGAGTTGTATCGTGGAGTAATCGCTGGACAGATGATGTTAACAGATAAATGGGGTCCGACTATAATAGAGATGTATAGTCGATTCGGACAGCCTGAAGGGGAGAATATCCTCCCTCTACTCGAAACGGATATGGTAGAGATATGCGAGGCTATAATCGAACGGAAGCTTTCGAAGGTTAAACTCGAATTTCGTGAAAAAGCTACGGTGGTTAAATGTATAGCTCCGCTCGGCTATCCTGATAGGAGGGATTTAGCTAGGGGTCATCCTATAGTCGTGGATGAGGAAGCTATAGCTAGGAGAGGAGGGAAGCTTTTCTGGAGTTCTGTAGATACGGTGGATGGTATGCTTGTAACGGGTGGATCTAGAGCATGCGAAATATACGCTGAAGCTGATAGTATAGAAGAAGCTTCGGAGATAGCTGAGCGATGCATACCCTATGTGAAGCTCCTAGATGGATGGAGGTTATTCCATAGGAGCGATATAGGCACTCCTAGACTTCTAGAGAAGAGGAGGGTTCTAGCCGAACTTGTACGCGAGATCTACCAGTATAGAGAGAAAAAAGGTATACTCGGACGGACTATAGATTGGATACCCGGTAGAGGAAAGATAGAACTGTAGATGTGACCAGGAGGTGAAGTATTATCTTAGATGTTGTAAAGCTGATGGATATAGATCCAGAGATAGCGGAAGTAATCGTGAAAGAGAACGAGAGACAGCTATACGGTATAGATCTTATAGCATCTGAGAACTATGCATACGAAGCGGTTATAGAGGTTCAGGCAAGCCTGTTGACCAATAAGTATGCGGAGGGTTATCCTGGGAGGAGGTATTATAGCGGATGCGAATTCTACGATGAGATAGAGAAAATAGCCGTAGATAGAGCAAAAAAGCTATTTGGTGCAGAACA
>JANXEK010000066.1 GCA_025058595.1 Candidatus Bathyarchaeota archaeon | reverse complement strand
GTATGTTATGCTATGGAACTCGTTTGTATCGGAGTTTCTATTCCCTCTTCTCTTTCGACACCCATAACTCCTTTATGGGTGGTAACGCATGAAGTATGTTTCTATTCCCTCTTCTCTTTCGACGAAATATATCGATGACTTCTTCTATGGAGGACGCATAAGGGAGTTTCTATTCCCTCTTCTCTTTCGACAGAAAAGAAAATGAGATACTGAGGAAAAGAAATGAGATACGTTTCTATTCCCTCTTCTCTTTCGACATCATGGCTTACATCGTCCAGGTTCTGACGGGTGTGTTGAAGTTTCTATTCCCTCTTCTCTTTCGACTGGGAGTTACAACCGGCGCGAGATCTTCCATCTGATGCTGCGTTTCTATTCCCTCTTCTCTTTCGACGCGTAGACGGCTTCGCCCACCCTGCCGACGAAACTTGTATTGGTTTCTATTCCCTCTTCTCTTTCGACGGTGGTCGTTTACCTTCTCTACCAACATTTCGAGCACGAGTTTCTATT
>JANXEK010000065.1 GCA_025058595.1 Candidatus Bathyarchaeota archaeon | reverse complement strand
CCTACGAACCTTACGTCTAATAGTCCTATCAGATATCCGCTCTACATAACGGTAGACCTGGTTCACCAGCTCATCCGTATACATAGCATATATAATAAGCCTCTATCCTAGGATAAATGAGTTTTAGATTACGCTAAGAGGAGTAGCCGCTCTATACAAATGGTTTAACTTCGATAGCCCATCTCAGAGGATAGCATCTATGATAAGCCTGGTATACCGGTGGAGTATAGATACCGTTGCGACATTTTAGTTGCGTTATTCCCAGCAGACACGGTAATGTACGCGATAATCTGAAGATAGCATGCAAGCTTAAGGGTGGAGAAGATGCCTAACGGACCTACCATGTCGATCACCATCAGAATCCTATCTAGTATGGCTATCGTCTAGAGTTTCATCTCTATTCAGTAGGGCCCCCTCCATAAAGCGTCTCCGCTCCATACCTCGTAAGTAGTAGGGCTAGTTACACTCTAGAGCTATGTATACTTCAGATTCATAGATAACGTCAGA
>JANXEK010000064.1 GCA_025058595.1 Candidatus Bathyarchaeota archaeon | reverse complement strand
CATACATGAACTCATCAAGGCTACTGTATGGCCTGAGCATGAACTGTGCACTTGCTACCCTCAGCCTCCTCACGACCTTACGACCTCACGACCAAGCATAAATAAGAACAAATTAATTTATGTATTTGGATTATGATGCATGCGCATCGCACCAGCGTAGGGCCGGTCGTCTAGCTGGTTAGGATGCCGCTCTGACACGGCGGAGGTCGAGAGTTCGAATCTCTCCCGGCCCACCATTGGTAAGTGAGTGCTAAGCAATTATCCTGTATGGGAACTCCCTAAATGTATGTAGGTATCTTTGCAGATTCTAGGGGATTGCATGGCTTGATGGCTTTATGTTAGTAGTGGGCATGGGAATACACGCTATGCACTCCCACACTACGATAAATATGAGGGATTCTAGAGTCTAGAATGGAGAATATACTCAATGAAAGGGCAGATATGTTCATGCTAGAGGCACTGATGATATTGGTAAGGGATTCTATGATCTAGCAGTATTTCATGCTGAACAGGCACTACAGTTGAAGATAAAATACATGCTGGCAGGAACTATAGGTATTAT
>JANXEK010000063.1 GCA_025058595.1 Candidatus Bathyarchaeota archaeon | reverse complement strand
GGCAGACTCCATATACCGTCGCTTGAGAAGGAGGGTGTTGAACGGGTTCTCTGGGCTGCCTTCGTTAAAAGCCGTGGGAAAGGTATCGACGAATTGAATCGTCTAAAACCCTATACGACAGCCAACATACATCATCTGATGCAGTTCGGTGAGGTTTGGGCTTACGGACAGAAATCTAGGGTCGAAGATTATGTTTTAATCGCAAACGAGAACCCTTCAGACGCAACATCGTTTGTTCATCCACCACCATTCTACGATAGATTCGATATATGCGTGTTCCTCAGAACATTAACGCTCAGTGAGAAATTTCAGCTCCAGGAAATGCTGGAAAAATACGATTGGAACCTGGTTGAATCTATGCCGCAAATACTGTCTTTTGATGACCTTCAGGAGATTAGAATGAGTGTTGCGGATGTAGAGTTAGATGTAGAATTAACTGGACACATTAATTTAATGGTTAGAGATTTCCAGTCTTGTGTGCGTGACAAAGAGAATTCTGAAATTAAGCCGCCGACGCTCTGTGAAGGCTGCCATTTTATACGTGAAGTATGCGGAATGATAAAAGAAC
>JANXEK010000062.1 GCA_025058595.1 Candidatus Bathyarchaeota archaeon | reverse complement strand
AGCTTATCGTTGAAGGGATCGGGACCCCACTGCCAATGGGCAGGCTTAAGATAATCGAGATTCCAGCGATGGAAAGCGGGGATCTGCCTGGCAGTACCCATCATGGTAAGAATAGGTAGTACGCCGTAGTATGATGGAATCATCCAAGAAACCCAAACCATAGCTACGATTAAAGCAAGCTCTTGCTTAGAGAATCCGATTTTGGAAAGTAGAGTTCCTAGGATGGCTAATGTGAACGGCCAGAATAGTACGTATGAGAAGTCTGCAATCCAGTTCGTCCCCCAAACCTCGGTGTTCATACCCCATAGCGTACCACCCGTTGTGAATAGGGCCATGAGACCTACGTAAAGTACTACCAACACTGATAAGATTACACCGGTTACGTAAGCTATAGGGCGTACGATAACCTCGACGCGTTTTTCACTCATAGCCTGAAGTAATAGTGTTTTATTTGGGTTTAATAAAGTTTACTCTGCTACTAGTAAAAGTGGTATGGAGGGAAAAAAGTCATATATATTGTTCTAGTATGGTGCAGCCCACATGCTCTTCATGATGACTGCTAACCCTGTTCCTATAGATACTATCAATCCTTGACCT
>JANXEK010000061.1 GCA_025058595.1 Candidatus Bathyarchaeota archaeon | reverse complement strand
GTTTTTGGAGATTTAGTTATAGAATATGTACATCCAGATCCAGATTACTATGGTAAAAGAATTAATTTATCTTCTCATCCTGATGGAATGATGATAGGTCCATCCCTCCTCTCTGCTGAATTTGTTGAGTGTAATGCTGATAAGGTTATCGCAATAGAAACTGGAGGTTTATTTACTAGATTTATTGCTGAAAAAGTTCATAGGAAATTTAATGCTATTCTAGTTCATACAGCTGGTCAAGCTCCGAGATCTACTCGTAGATTTATTAGAAGACTAAATGTGGAGCTTGGATTACCGGTTTACATATTGACTGATGCAGATCCATGGGGTATGCATATAGCTATGGTTATAATTTCTGGTTCTGCAAATGCAGCTCATATACCTGAATTAAATACTCCTGATGCTAAATGGATCGGTGTTTGGGCAACTGATATAACTAAATATAAACTTCCAACAGAATCTATGGATGAAAAAGATTTAGCTAGACTTGAAACTTTGAAGAAAGATCCACGATATAATGATATATTTTGGGCTAGAGAAATAAATGAATTTATTAGATTAAAGCGTAAAGCTGAACAACAGAGTTTCAGTAAATATGGGTTATCTTATGTTGTTGATAAGTATCTACCAGATAAATTA
>JANXEK010000060.1 GCA_025058595.1 Candidatus Bathyarchaeota archaeon | reverse complement strand
TCGAAACCCCAACTATTTTCCCCTCATCTATTAAAACATATGCTTCTCTAAGCATCCTAAATGGGGTTAAAATAATGTCAGCTTTTATTGCAAACATTATATAGTAGTGGGGTTTTTCCCTATATATACCCTTCTAAGAACATCTACGCCGGTTCTCCCTAAGAAACGCTTCAATCACACAAATAAACCTTAGGTCATTAGTTTTATTGCGAAAACAAAGGACCCTTCATCCTAATAATAGGATTTGGGAGACAGACTTTTCTCAAACAGCTCGAAAACTGGGGGATAACATATTCCACTCTAGCGAGGGAGGATCTCATTAAAGTTGGCGGTTGATATAAAAGCGCTAGAATGGATTATTGGTAGCCCGGGGGAGATTCGAACTCCCGTCAACGGGTTTCCTCAGCAGGAACTATTATATTGTAAAATTCCCCTTTACCTCCAAAGCCCGTTATGCTTGTCCACTACACCACCGGGCTTCATAAATAAACAGTAGAAACCTTGGTAATAACTTTAACGCTTAAGAGGGTTCTTAAAAGATTCTTTATAGGGCTTTAAACTCGTTAAACCACTTCTCGTATTGAGCCAGCATCTCTTTTGATACGCTTGGTTTCCTCATCTTTAAAACATCTAGGAAGTCCTTCATAGATATCGGTCTAGGTTCTGCTTTACTATAATCCACGCAGTTCTCAAATATTTCGCTGTTA